>JAFSXR010000059.1 GCA_017443985.1 Synergistaceae bacterium | reverse complement strand
TACGTTACGTATGTATTTCCTGTTTTTACGGGATTTTTTTCCGTTACTGAAACAGTATTACCGCTTTTAGATACCTGATAGAGATTTAAGTTGTACGTTGAACTTCCTTCTGTAAGAGGCCCGGCCATTACGACAGCGGGCGGAAGGGTTGAATTTGTGTAATTTTTCGAGACTGCCGGATATAGTCCGCTGAGTTTGTGATTTTTATCCGATGTCTGTGTCTTGAAAATGGTTTTGCCATCTTTCTCAGTTTCAAGAGCGTATTTATCACCGAAGCGGACGTATCTAAATTCAACATTGCCGCTGTTTTTATCATGTAGAACATACAATAACGAATCTTTTTTCAGTGCAGGATTAACGCCTGTAGCCGCAACAACGTCCTCAACCGTTGTCATTGGCTGACTGCCGATTTTAGCGGCAAACGCTGAACATGCTCCTAACATTACAAAAGCGATAGACACAAAAATAAAAAATTTCATTGTGTATTTGTTCATTAAAAAAGATGCCTCCTATAAGATGAAATTAAACAAACAAATACAAGCGGTGTACACGAAAATGACACCTAGTGAACACGCCAATTTTGTTTTTTGTCTTATGAAAGTTTGGAGGGGGGTAATAGTGCCCTGTCCGAAGTCCAAAATATGGAGTATTGGACACACGCACCCGGCCCTCATCAAGAGGTTAATACACAAGATTTTTTTGAGGAGAGCCGATTGACTTTGAATTTTTATAACTTCCTTTCTAAAATTTTAAGATAACAATTTTATTTTATTATAGCACTCATATTAAATTTTTTTCCGTTGACATTTTTCGAGTAAAATTATTTAATTTTATAAAAATAAAAATTTCTAAGGGAGGGATATTTTTATCATGAAGCAAAAAATTTTTTCCGGTTTAATTCTTTCTTTGATTTTATCCGTTTTTTCTTCGTGTGCTTGGGGCGCAATCAGCAGCGATGTCGTCAATGCGGCTTGGAAAAGAATTGCCGAAGCGGACGGCTTTGAAGTCGTACAAATAAATTACGAGAAAGACGACTCGCCTAACGCTTGGGTAAAATTCAAATCCGAAAAAGATTTCAGCGTACATGTAACTCAGGGCTTGATGAAAATTCTTGACACCGAAGAACAAATAGCCGGAGTCTTAGGCCACGAGATTGGACACGTCAGGCTCGGACACTATAACAAAGGTGTAGGGCGCAATGTGCTCTGGAATATTGCCGGGCTGGGGCTCAGCAAAATCGGAGGAAATGCAGGAAAAGTCGCGCAGGCCGTCGGAAGCGTAGGAATGAATTTAGCCGAGAGCGGTTTCAGTCGCGGCCAAGAGGTTGAAGCCGATGACTACGGCACGGAATTATTAAAGAAAGCCGGCTACGACCCCTACGGTTTATACAGAGCCATGAAAGCCTTTCAGGATAATAATTACGTAACAAGCCCAAGCGGCTTTAATTCTCATCCGCCGACTGCGAGAAGATTAAAGCACTTAATGGACAAAGCAAAATCGCTGAAGGAATAAAAAATGGAACTTTTGCATCATGCCGAGCAGATTTTTCAGGTTGTTGTCCAGTGGGGAGTGTTCGTGCTTGAATGTACGGGCGTAACTACTTTGCTGTTTACAACCATGAAAAGCATATGGGGCTGTGTTCACCGCGACCCTAAAGTCAGATTGACTCTTGCGAAAGGAATTGCGCTTGCTCTTGAATTTAAGTTAGGCGGCGAGGTTTTGCGCACCGTTATAGTAAGAGAATGGAGCGAGCTTGCGATTTTGGGAGCGATTATACTTTTGAGGGGTGCGCTGACGCTTTTAATACACTGGGAAATTAAAACGGAAGAGGCGAATTTAGAATGATACCGACCAGAGAACAGGCTATGGAGCTTGTGAAAAAATATAACAAAGAAGAGTCTCACATTCATCACGCGATAGCCGTTGAAAGCACGATGAGGCACTTTGCGGAAATTTTTAACGAGGACCCGGATTTATGGGGAATTGTCGGACTTCTTCACGACATCGACTGGGAGATGACGACGGAAACGCCCGAAAAACATTGCCACGTTGCGCCGGAGCTTTTAAGGGAGGCCGGAGTTGACGAAGATATTATTCATGCCGTGCAGTCTCACGGCTTTGGGATATGTTCGGACGTTGAGCCTTCAAATAATCTTGAGAAAACTTTATTCGCAGTTGATGAGCTTACGGGCTTAATAATTACGGCCGGGCTTGTGAGACCCTCAAAATCTTTGGCCGACTTGGAATTAAAATCCGTCAAGAAAAAATGGAAAGACAAAGCCTTCGCACGCGGAGTGAACCGCGAAATCATAAAGCAGGGCGCGGAAAAAATGAACATGCCGCTTGATGATGTCATCAACGAGACAATAAAGGCTCTCAGGTCCGTTGAAAAATTAATAGGAATGTAAAGAATGGTAAAATATTCCTTTAAGCAAGCTAAAAATTATTTGGAGATGATTAATTTAAGATGGCTATAAGAATTTTACTTGCTGACGACCACCCGCTGACACGTTCAGGAATTGCGGAGTTTGTCAGGCGAGAGCCAAATTTTGAACTTATTGCAGAAGCTGAAGACGGCGTAGAGGCTTGGAATTTAATCAAATCTCTTCGGCCTGATGTTGTTCTGCTTGATATTCGTATGCCCGAAATGAACGGAGTGGAAGTAGCTCAAAAAGTCAAGGCTGAGGGACTTAACACGGCTATTATAATGCTGACTTCATACGATGCCCAGCAGTATGTTATAGCTTCTCTTCGTGCAGGCGCACGCGGTTTTGTCTTAAAGACCGTCAGCCCGAAAGAATTGACAACGGCAATCACAACTGTGGCCAAAGGCTGTCTGTATCTTGACCCCGAAGTTGCTTCTGTTATGGGCATGGACGATTTTTCGCCGGAGCCTCTTTCAACAAGAGAGCGTGAAGTGCTTTTATTAGCGGCGCAGGGGCTTTCAAGCAAAGAAGTTGCACGCAGGCTTTTCATAAGTGAAAGAACGGTGCAGACGCATTTAGCTTCGATTTATGACAAGCTCGGCTCGCGCAACAAAACTGAAGCGTTACTGCTCGCTCTTAAATACGGAGTCGTTACTCTGGAAGAACTTTTAGAGGACGATTAATTCAAGTAGGAGTTAGGAGTTTTGATTTCTAAAGTAAGAAATTTTTTTGCAAGGCCAAGAGCACATTTTTTGGCCTTTTTATTATGCGCTTTGATTTTGCCGACGGTAGCGGTGCTTCTGGTAGCTGTAGCCGGAATGGTCAGTCAGGAACGCGCAATGGAGGCCGCAGTCAGTTCTTACGTTCAGGACTTGGCCGAGAGCATGTCTTATCATTTAAGCACGGACGCTGACGTTTGGAATTTTTCAATGCTGAGGGATTTTTCGCGCTTCCCGTTTTTTTCGTGGGGGCCGTCAATTCCCGGCTGGGTCGCCCTAATCGACAACAGCGGAAGAATAATTATAGCTTCGCCCGGCACGATTAATATTGCGGCAATATGGCGGAGCGATCTTCCTGTAGGCAAGGCCGTAAAAGTTGAGGACAGAGAGGGTGCGCAGTATACTCTTGCAATTTATCCGGTTAAACGCGCAGGCGGAGGCTACGTCGTTGCGGCTGTATCGTGGGCGCAGTTACTGGGAGGGCTTGTCGGAGTCGTCAGAATATGGCCGATATTACTTGTTATTATTGCGTTGAGCAGTTTTGTCGGAATAAAATTATTATGGAGCAGGTTAGTTATTCCGTTAAAATCTCTGGTCGCTGAAATTGATAACATGACGCTCGGCGAAGATGTCCCGGAAAATCCCAATAAGGACGCAATAAAAGAGATTGACAGCGTTCATAATGCGCTAAAGCGTTTTGCTCAGGCAGCGGTCGAACGCGATAATTTAAGAAACCGCTATGTCCGTGATGTTGTTCAGGCGCAGGAGCGCGAAAGAGTCGACATGGCAAGAGAAATTCATGACGGCCCGTTACAGGATATAACGGCACTCGTTCAACAGCTTCACATGGCAATAGACGACGAAAATCACAGCGACGTTGCGCGGATTAAATTAACCGAGACAATCGCTAAAAGCGTCGTTCGAGAGCTGAGGGCATTATGCGATGAACTTGCCCCGCCGTGGATGGATCTCGGCCTGGTTGAAGCTCTCACGGAATTGGCCGAAAGACTCTCGCAGGTTTATGATATTCAAGTAAGCGCGGATTTTGATTTTGATGATGACGCTAGAGAAATTGACATTGAGAACGAAAAATCTTTATCGCTCTTGAGAATTGTTCAAGAGGCCGTCTCTAATGCCGTGCGGCACGGGGGAGCCAGCGAAGTTCATATTCAGCTTAGCAAAGACAGCGAAAATAACATAACGCTTGAAATTATTGACAACGGAAACGGCTTCGAGTCCGAAAAAATTAATCATGAGGCTTTAAGAATCGAAGGCCATCGCGGACTTGCAAGCATGACCGAGCGAATGTCTTTAATGGGTGGAAATTTGAAAATTAAATCGGCACCCGGACAAGGCACAAAAATCACAGGTTCGTTCAAAATTTAATTAGGGTGAGGAGTTTTTTTACTTCCTACTTCCTACTTCTTAACTCCTAATTCATTTCGCGCCACACTGAAAACGTCAAAGGAATAACAAGAATAAAAGCGAACACGTCCGCAACGGGCTGGGCAATCTCGACACCGAAAAGACCGTAAAATTTTGAAAGGATTAAGATCGACGGAATGAAAAATATTCCTGACCGTGCTGAAGCCGTTATTGTTGCGCGTATTCCTTTCCCGATTGACTGAAGCATCATGTTTGAAATAACTATCGTGGCGTTTAGCGGCATCGTGAACATCTGCCAGCGCAGCGCGACGCTTCCGACTAAAATAACTTCAATATCGTCTCTGAAAAATTTTATAATCTCCGCCGAAAAAAATTCGCTGATTATTGCGAGGCATATTAAAAATAAAGTTCCGTAAGCTGCGCAGAATTTATAGCCCTCTTTGACGCGGCCATAAAGTTTTGCGCCGTAGTTATAACTGCACACGGGCTGATAACCCTGACCGAAGCCTATTAACGCGGAATTTGCGAACATCATTACGCGGTTTACGACCGACATTCCCGCAATAGCCGCGTGGCCTGCAATTTCTCCGGCTGTCCTGTTTAATAAAATGCTTGAGATACTTATTAAAGCGTTGCGAGCAAGCGAAGGTGATCCGCCGTTAATTATCTGCAATAAATAATGAGCATTTAATCTTATATTTTTGAAATGTATTCGAATATTTGCGCCTTTAGTCGAGCCGTAAAACAAAATAAAAAAGCTCACAAGCTGGCTCAATATCGTAGCAAGAGCCGCGCCGCCCACGCCGAGACCGAACGTAAAAATAAATAAGGGGTCAAGAAAAATATTTAATATTGCGCCGCTTACAAGCCCTATCATCGCATAAAAAGCACTGCCCTGAAAACGGAGCTGATTATTAATTACAATCTGCGAGGTCATAAACGGAGTGCCTATTAAAATTATTCTCATATAGTCCTGCGTGTCTTTTATAATTTCATCAGTAGCTCCGAGCGAAATTGAAAACTGCGTTAATTTTATGAGGCCGAACGAAAGAATTACACCGCCCATCAAAAACGCGAGAGCAAACCCGGTCGAGGCCATCTCCTGAGCTTCTTTGATTTCCCCTGCGCCGAGTTTACGCGAGACGTAATTGCCGGAGCCGTGTCCGCAAAAAAATCCGACAGCCTGAATTATATTCATCAACGGCAAGACAACACCGACCGCCGCCGTAGCCTGTGTAGAAAGCCGGCCTACAAAAAAAGTATCTGCCATGTTATATAAATTCGTAACCATCATGCTGATAATCGTAGGGATCGCAAGAACAGTGATTAATTTATTCACGGGAGTCTTTGTCATGTAATCATAACGCGCTTCGAGTGCATTCTTTGCCATTTTTATTTCTGCCTTTACAAAATTTAAGAGTAAAGAGTTAGGAGCGAGGAGTTAAGAGTTAATTTTAGCGTTTAGCAATGTGGAAAAATTCGTTCCACTGGTAATAAGGCTCAGAGAGCACTATGCCTTTGGGAATATCCGGCTGTGTGCCGTCAAGATTTTTATATGACTGGAACCAGAAAACAACGTCGGAACGTCCCGAAGCTAAAGACGACGCACGCGCTCCGGCATCGATATTAACGAGCTCAACGTTAATTTTTAATCTCTTCGCTATCTCAGCAATTACAGCCGTGCTGAATCCTGCCGGTTTCCCTTCAGCATTTACAAAATCTATAGGAGGAATGTCGCCTGTAACAGCAACCGTGATTGTTTTGTCAATGTTCTCATAGCGCCCTAACTCCACCGGCTCAGGATCGCCTATTCCTGCATTTGCGATGTATTTATCCTCCAAAATTGCGAGAGTTCCGTCAGCTTTCATTGACATAATGGCCTCGTTAAATTTATTTTTCAGCGCAGGGTCATCGTTTGCCCTGAAGCCGAAGTTCAAAGTTATCGGAGTTGTCCTTACGACGCAGGCCACATAATAATATTTCTCGGTTACATTAATGAGATACTCGGCAGTGTCTTCCGGCAGCAGAATTTCATCAATATTTCCTGCGTTGAGTGCCATCTGCATTGCCATAAACGTATCGAAAAATACAAAAACAGGATCTTCTCTTGTGGTGGTTGAAAAAATTTGAGTTTGGCCGTTTTTTTGTCTTTCTTCAACAAAACGCTGAAACTCCTCCTCCGTTACGTTGAGGTTTTTGAGGACACCGACCCTGTGAGACGCGAAAGCCGTTGACGCGAACAAACAAACAAACAAAAGCACGCACAATAATTTTTTCATTGAACATTACCTCCTGAAAAATTTGAAACTATTGAAATTATACATTAAATATTAAATTTTAATGATGAACGAGGAATTAGGAACAAGAAAAAAACCTCCTACTTCCTACTTCCTAACTCCTAGTTAATCTTTATCATAAACTCCGTCGAGCCTGACACCCTTGCCTAAAACTTCGTCCCAGTCATCATCAGGCGAGCTTTCAACTTTTACGCGGCCCTTGCTGAAAGTTAAATTTGCCTGACAGTTGCTGTAGTTTGCGTCGAAAAGTTCAAGCACGTTATTTTCTGTGCCGATCCAGCCCTTTGCGCTCCAAGTAACTTCGGGATTTTTGAGGCTTATCGTAACTTCGGCTTCGTTTTCGTCTTTATTCGTGATTAAAACCGTCATGAAGCCGCCCTTGCTTGCACTGTTGCGTCTCGTGTAATTTCCCTCGTAGACTATTCCTTCGGAATTAGCCTCTGAATCTTTGAAGCGGTCCTCTTCAATTTCGCCTTTTGCGTCATTGTCTTCATCGTAATTATTTTCATTATGATTATCAGGTTTTTTTGCAGGCTTTTTATTTTCGGATTTCTTATTTTCCTGTCCGCCCGGCTTTTTTGCTGCTGTCATTTCTTCGCCGTAGTCGCGTCCGATTTCTTCAAAGCTGCCGTCCTCATAATCGCCGGCATCGGCAGGTTCGTAGCCTTCGGAACTGTTCATTAAGTTTTGAGCAATTTCGGGAAGTGCGTTAGCTCGGTCATTCGTTGCCATTGTGTAAGCCTCTGTGCGCGAGTAGCCTTCTTTGATGTAATTTTTTGCGTCATCGTCGCGGCCTTTTTTAACCCACGCGCTTTGAAATTTTTGAAGTTCTTTGAAAACAAATTCCGGCAGAGATTTTTTTAATTTATTCCAAGTATTTGTTAATTTTCTGTCGGCACGCGCAAAACTCTGACTGTTTTTCTTCATCTTGAGATACTCCGAGTCGCTTAGAGCGAACGACGGAGCCGCCATTAAAACTAAAAGAGCAATAACTGAAATTATTTTTTTCATGAAAATAAACCTCCTAGTAATTAAATTAAATTAAATCTCACCATAATCTAAAAATCTTGTACACTCGCGCCTAAATGTTAAATTAACAACTCCCGTTTTTCCGTTTCTGTTCTTGGCTATGCGAATGTCGGTTTTGCTGTCCAGGTCCGGGTTCTGTTCATCGTCAGAATAATAATCTTCTCTGAACATTAACATTACAACATCAGCGTCCTGCTCAATCGCGCCGGAGTCCCTTAAATCTGAAAGCTGAGGTTTTTTTTCTACCCTCTGCTCGGCTGCACGCGAAAGCTGTGAAAGCGCGATAACGGGACAATTTAATTCACGCGCAACGGCTTTTAACATTCTCGAAATTTCCGCGACTTCCTGCTGCCTTCCGTTGTTTATGTTATTTGTCCCGATGCTCATCAACTGAAGATAATCGACAATAACTAAGCCTAAATCCGGGTGCTTTGTCTTAAATCTTCTGCAGCGCGAGCGAAATTCTACAGCGGTCAAATTGGAATCGTCATTAATATAAATATCTCTCCGCGCCAGAGTGCCGCAGGCCTCACGCACATTTTGAAAGATCAACGTGTCAAAATCTCCCTTGTTGAGTCTCGATAAATCTGCTCTCGACTCCGCCGCAAGCATTCTCAAAACTAACTGCTCCGCAGGCATTTCCAAACTGAAGATTAAAACGGGAATGTTATTTTCATTTCCTCCGAACTGCGCAATATTTAGAGCGAAGGCAGTTTTTCCCATTGATGGACGCGCTGCAATTATATTCAGGCTTCCGGGCTGAAAACCTCCGGTGTAATCGTCAAGGTCTGTAAATCCCGTAGGATACCCCGCAACAAAACCCTTGCTTTTATTTAATCTTTCCTCGACATTCGTAAAAACAGGACTGATTATTTCTTTTACGTGCCGAAAATCCGAAGAGTTTCTATTTTGAGCCGCATCAAAAATTAATTTTTCAATCACTTCGATAATTTCTTTTGTGGGCTTATCGATTTGAAAAGCAAGAGAAATTATTTTATTCCCTGCTTCGATTAATTTTCTTCTGATTGAGTGCTCTTTGACTATTTCAGCATGATAGACCACGTTCGCGGTTATCGTAACGTCCGAAATTAAATCAGCTAAGAAAGGCTGTCCTCCGAGCCTGTCAAAAACTCCTCTAGCCTTCATTTCTTCCGACGCTGTAACTAAATCGACGGGCTTATCAGCTGCATACATGTCCATTAAAATTTCATAAGCGATTTTGTTAGTAATGTCGTAAAAATCATCGGGCTTTAGGATTTCCAGCGCGCTGCTCAGAGCGTCTCTAGAGAGCATTGCGGCTCCAAGTACAGCGCGTTCGGCTTCGGGATTGTGGGGAAAAGTTTTATAGCTCAGATTCATATTAAGCGACCGTTACGACAAGCGTCATATCTGCTTGAACGTTCGGATATAATTTCACCGAGAACTTAAAATTTCCGGGCTGTTTGATAACTTCGTCAAGTTTTATATTTCTCTTGTCAAAATCTTTCAGACCGTGTTGAGCCTCAAGAGCTTCGGCAATCTGCGCAGGCGTTATGCTTCCAAATAATTTTCCGTTGTCTCCGGCTTTTCCGGCAATGCTGACGGATTTGCCCTGAATTTTTTTCTGGATCTCCAACGCTTCGGCGTGGTCTTTAGCGTCCTTTGCTTTCAAACGTGCCTGTTCGTTTTTCCATTCGTTGAGCTTTGCAGGAGTCGCTTTGAGCGCAAGATTTTTCGGCAAAAGAAAATTTCTCGCGTAACCGTCGCTCACGTCAAGCAACGCTCCGGCCTTGCCAAGTTTATTAACGTCTGATTTCAAAATTACTTTCATGATAAAAATTTTTTTCTCCTTTAATTTTTTTTGTGATGAAGTTAGAAATTTCCTATTTCCTGCCTGAATTACCGTTTTGCCGGGATTACTTCGAGCCAATATCCGTCAGGGTCTTGAATGAAATAAATTCCCATGCTGTGATTTTCAAAGCAGATACAGCCCATTTTTTCATGAAGTTCATGAGCTGCGGCAAAGTCGTCAACGTGAAAAGCAAGATGAAATTCTTCTTCGCCTATGTCGTATTTTTGAGGGTGATCGGCGAGCCAAGTCAGCTCAAGCTCAAATTCTGAAGCGTCGTTGCCTACGAAAACGATTACGAACGAGCCGTCGGGAGCTGTCTTGCGTCTTTTCTCTGTGAGGCCGAGAGCCTTCTCGTAAAAATCGAGCGACTTTTCAAGATTTTGCACGTTGTAATTTTCGTGTACCATTTTGAATTTCATAATAAAACCTCCTAACTCCTAATTCCTAACTCCTACTTCTACAGGGGTGTCTGCATTCGTCGCAGTTATGGGCACAGTGAGGAGTATTTTTTATATATCTCAACGCAAAAAATATTCCGGCGACAATTAAAACCCCGAAAAAAATATCAGCCATTTTTATTTTCTCCTTCTATTCGCGCAAGGATTTTTTTCAGTTTCTCGTTTACTGTGTCGAGCGAGTAAGCAAGCCTGACACACGTCAGCATTAAAATATCTTCCTGCTTTGCTCCCTTGACAATTTCTCCGCAGGCTTCATCGATGAGGGCCTTTATTCTGTCAAGCACCTCATTATCAATCGGCGTATTCATTGTGTAGGAACTTTTCCCTATAGTCAGATAGACATCGCGTGAAGTTCTCATTTTTTATTTTATTTAATACCTCATTAAAAGAATATG
The DNA here is from genome assembly GCA_017443985.1 of Synergistaceae bacterium. Lineage (GTDB taxonomy): Bacteria > Synergistota > Synergistia > Synergistales > Aminobacteriaceae > JAFUXM01. The sequence continues at coordinate 53,418 of JAFSXR010000059.1, read as the reverse complement.
CTCAAGTCTTTCAAATTTTTCGGCGGAGGCTGCGTTTGAAGTTATATTTTCCTGAAAAAGCCTGACAAACTCTTTGCTCTGTTCTAAATTTCCGCTTGAATTTCTGGAAAGCTCGCGCCTTAAAATATTTCTTTCATCGATAAGCTGCCCAATTCTTTTTGAAATAGCATCAGCAAAATATTCCGCATCGTTCAAATTTACGCCCATAAAAAAATCACCCCGATAATAATTTTAGCATGTTATAATTTTCCGAAAGTAAATTCTCTCGATGAAGGAGAGAATTTTTTTTTGCAACTACTTTTACACCTACAAGAACTTCAAAAATTTTTAACGCTCATAAAATTTTACGGAGCTTAAGAAAAAAATAGAATCACAAAAAAATTTTCAGCCTCTCAAAAAATTTTTCGCCGCGATTTTTCATTCGTGTATAATATATCGAAAATTTTTACATTTTTTATAAGGAGCGTGTGATTTTACCATGCAGGAAATGCAAGCAGTAATGGAAAAAATTATGTATTACAACGGTATCGTCAACAGCTTTGTCTGGGGCGCGCCCGTTCTGATCCTGCTCGTGGGCACAGGAGTTTATTTAACGCTTCTGCTCGGCCTTCCGCAGTTCAGATATTTTTTCGCGTCTCTCTCGGAAGTTTTCAGCTTCAGAAAAAAATCCGGCGAAGATAAATCAATTTCATCATTCGCGGCAATGGCTACGGCAATGGCGGCTACTGTCGGTACGGGCAACGTTGCCGGTGTTGCTACGGCTCTTCACTTAGGCGGTCCGGGCGCGTTAGTCTGGATGTTAATTTCGGCTTTGTTCGGTATGTGCACAAAGTTTGCTGAAGTTACGCTGGCCGTTCACTACAGACAGAAGGACGCTCACGGCGACTGGCGCGGAGGCACGATGTATATTCTTGAGAAGGGCGCAGGCGAAGTGCTTGGTCCGGGACTTGGAAAATTTATCGGAAAGCTGCTCGCAATTTTATTCGCTCTGTTCGCGTTCTTGGCCTCGTTCGGGATCGGCGCGGCCACTCAGGCAAACTCGGCGGCTGAAGCAATGTCAATGGGTTGGGGCATTAATCACCTCTACAGCGGAATTGTTATGGCCGTTCTCGTTGCGCTCGTCATAATCGGCGGATTAAAGAGCCTTTCAACAGTTACGACTTACGTAGTGCCCTTCATGGCAATTTTCTATATCTTCGGAGCAATTTACGTCCTCGTTATTAATTCGGCGGCTCTTCCCGGAGTTATCGCTAACGCTATACATTTAGCATTCAATGACCCGTTAGAGACATTGCCCGGAGCTTTAGCAGGCTGGGGAGTTAAGGAAGCAGTACAGCGCGGTATCGCCAGAGGCGTTTTCTCCAACGAAGCCGGTATGGGTTCCGCCCCTATGGTCCACGCAACAGCGAGCGTTGAGCACCCCGTTCAGCAGGGTTTCTACGGAATTTTTGAAGTTTTCATGGACACGATCGTTATCTGCACGATGACGGCTCTTGTTGTCATGTCAACCGGAACTCTTACGGGCTCGCCGGATTTAACAGGCGCACAGCTTACGTTGAGGGCATTTGAAAACGCGCTCGGAGCACCCGGAAAATATATTCTTTCAATCGGATTATTATTGTTCGCGTTCACAACGATTTTAGGCTGGTACTGGTACGCTGAAACTTCAATCACTTATTTATTCGGCGTATGGACAAAGCCTATCATGAAAATTCTTTGGATCTGCATGATAATAATCGGCGCGGCCGGCTCACAGTTCTTAGGAGCAGAGGGCAACCAGTTCCTTAATAATATTTGGGATATTTCGGACACGCTCAACGGATTAATGGCACTGCCGAACTTAATCGGACTGTTAATTCTTTCGGCGACGTTGAAGAGAATTGTTGACGATTACGAAGAAAATTACGGAACGCCTGACGACAGAGTATTAAGCGCAAGCCATAAAGTTTTAGTTTCAAAGGCTCAGTTTATTACGCTCGGAGTTATCGGCGTAGGCTTCGGAACGCTCGCGTTCTTTGCTCACACGACGATTTTTGCGACGCTTGCGGCTATAATCGGCCTCATTGTTGCATACAAGAGACAGACGCTTCTCGGTTTCCTGTCAGTTATTCTTGCAGTCGCGGCATTGTCGGTCATCTAAAAATAATTTTAGAGAACATAAATTTTTCAACAGTCCTCGAAAATTTTTCGGGGGCTGTTTTTTTTAGCTCTTGACAAAAATTTTATATTTCCTTAAAATCTTCTGTCCGGAAATTAATTTTTTTTAGGAGGTTTTTTACTATATGGCCAGAAAAATGATTTACGGAATAAACGACAGGCCGCCTTTCTTTATAACTCTTCTCTCAGGCGCACAGCACGTATTAACGCTTTTCGGTTCGACCACTCTAGTTCCTTTAATATTTGGCCCAGCAATGGGAATGGACGCTTTACAAATTGCTTCGCTGATTTCCTGCGTATATTTCGGAATGGGCGTTGCGACACTCATTCAGACCAGCAAAAAGCTCGGTTCGGGACTTCCAATAGTTCAGGGATCGAGCTTTTCTTTTATCCCTTCGGTCATGACGGTCATAGCACTTTACAAAGCATCAGGCCCTGAAACGGTCATGCAGTACATGGGCGGAGGCTTGATCGCAGGGGGAATTATTCTATCAGTCATAGGCTACAGCAGAATAGTTGGAATTATCCGCAAGGTAATAACGCCCGTAGTCATCGGACCGGTCATAATGGCAATAGGATTTTCACTCGCTGGAACTGCCGTGCAGGGCAACGCTGCAAATTACTGGCCAGCCTCCCTAGCAGTTGTCATATTAATTTTTCTGTTCAGCCTCGTTTTAAGAAATAAGTACGTAAATATTTTTGCGATACTCTTAGCAATCGTTATAACTTATTGCGCTTGCCTGTTCTTATCTCAGAACGGAACATTTGCACCCAATCACCCTGCTTATGTAGATCTTGCGCGTGTAGCCGATGCTCCTTGGCTCAGAGACTTTAAGACCGTAATAATTCCATGGGGTATGCCTAAATTCAGCTTAATGGCTTTTGCGGCTCTGCTTGCAGGATTTTTTGCGACAATGATCGAGTCAATCGGCGACTATCATTCAGTGTCTTACGCTTCGGGCGTTGACGACCCCGACTCCGAGACGATAAGTCGCGGCATCGGAGCTGAAGGTCTCTGCTGCGCATTATCGGGCGTGTTCGGCTCGGTCGGCACGACTTCATATACTGAAAATATAGGTCTGATAGGATTAACAGGAGTTGCCTCGCGTGTCGTCGTAAGAACCGGCGCAGTGATATTAATTCTCATGAGCTTTGTCGGAAAATTGAGCGCGCTGATAGCCACGATGCCGTCGCCGATAATCGGAGGTGCCTACATAGCATTATTCGGAACGATCGGAGCAATGGGCATTCAGGTTTTAATGCGTGCCGATATGGGAAGCCAAAGAAATATTTTGATAGTCGGCTTTGCGTTCTTAATGGCTCTCGGCCTTCCCGGCTGGGTCGAAGCTAATCAGGCTATCTTCATGAACCCGGAGAGCAGCCAGTTCTCGCAGACCTTAGGCGGAATGGTCTGGGCAGTATTAAAAACACCTATGGCCGTTGCCGGACTTTGTGCAGCTATTTGCGATTCGCTTATCCCCGGCACTCCTCAGGAACGCGGAATTGACGTTCAGCCAAGAGGAATTTAATAAGAATAATAACGAACACCGCCGCTCTTACAGAGTGGCGGCATTACTTCCCTTAGTCCCTACAGTACTTATGCAGTCCATATCCCACTGAAAAAATGAAGCAGGAGTCTTTTTGCGAATTACGATAAAATATAAAGCGCAATTCATCTCCCGCTTGTAGAAGCGGAAAATTTTTTGAGAGTCAGAATTAAATTTAGAAGTGAGGATTTTACATGAATATTAATATTTACGTGCAGGAAGAAAATTTAATTCCGGAAATTAAAAAAATTTTTAACAGCGGCCTTACCTATAAATTTTATGATGAGCTAAATATTTTTGTTGCTAAAGATTTCTCTAAAATTCTTGACGCTTCAGCGGAACGCGAACATCAAAAACGCTTGGTCGAAATGGCTCATCAGGATTATCTGACGGGCTTGGCTACGCGCTGGTATCTTCAGGAGTATGTGCAGAACATTCAGCACGAAGAAAATTTGACGTGCATTTATTTTGATTTAGATAATTTTAAGTATGTCAATGACACTTACGGACATCAGGCCGGCGACAGAGCTTTAGCCGCGACTGCTGAAATGATGCAAAGAGAATTTTCCGACGGGCTTGCTGCTCGAATGGGCGGCGATGAATTTATGGTAGTTCTGCCAGGCATTAGGACTCTTGAGGAGGTCGAGGCAAAAGTCAACGCATTCATAAAAAATCTTTCTGATTATTATAAAACCATGCCGACGATGAAAAAACTTTCAGTGAGCGCAGGAATATCTCAAAAATTAAGTGGCACGGAAAAATCTATTGAAATTCTTATTCATGAAAGCGACACTGCTCTTTACGCCGCTAAGAAGTCCGGCAAAAATTGCTGTAGAATATATAACAGGTAGGAGTTAGGAATTAGGAGTTAGGAGTTAAAAAAAACTAATTACTTAAATTTTACTTAAAATAAAATTATTTTTTAGAGAGGAGTTTTCTACGTGAAAATATTATTAATTTTATCGTTCGTTCTTTTGTTTTATTCGCAGGCACTTGCGGCTCTTCCTCCGTTAATTCCGATGGAGGACTTTTTCAAAAATGCAGAGTCGGCGGCCTTCGCAATCTCTCCCGACGGAACAAAGCTGGCCTTCGTCCGTTCATGGGAACGCAGAATGAACGTTTATGTCCGTGATATTGCTACGGGCGAAGAAAAAAGAATTACATCAGCAACGGAACGCGACGTCGCCGGATTTTTCTGGAAGGGCAACGACAAAATCGTTTACGCTCAGGACGCAGGCGGCGATGAAAATTTCCATGTATATATAACTGACATAAAGGGCTCTGAAGTTAGAGATTTAACGCCGTTTGAAAAAGTACGCGCAGGAATTATTGACGACCTTGAAGACGACCCTAATCACATGTTAATCGAAATGAACAGAAGAAATCCTGAAGTCTTTGACGTTTACAGATGCGATATAAATACGGGCGAGCTTGTGCAAATCGCTGAAAATCCCGGCGGAATTATCGGCTGGATGACTGACCATGAAGGAAAATTGAGAGCGGCCATTGACACTGACGGAGTGAATACGAGCTTTTTATACAGAACGACGGAGGACGAGCCCTTCAGAATATTAAAGACTACGAACTTCAAAGAAACTTTTGAGCCCGCTATCTTCGCTTACGATAATAAAACGATGTATATAGAAAGCAATTTAAGCAGCGACAAGACAGCTATATACACTTTTGACCCGGAAGAAAATAAAGTGCTCGATTTAGTTTTCTCTCATGATGAAGTTGACGTTGGAAGCATTATGCACTCAAAGAAGCGCAAAAAAATTACGGGCGTAACTTTTACGACTGACAAACGGCATTATAAATTTTTTGACGCGGACAGAGAAGAATTGCAGAAAGCTATTGACGCTTTCTTCCCTAAATATGAAGCAGTCGTATCAGACATGGACGACGACGAGCGCAGGGTTATCGTAAGAACTTACAGCGATAAGACACGCGGAGCCTATTATCTTTTTGACAGAAAAGACAACTCGATTTCAAAACTTGCGGAGCTTTCTCCATGGCTCAAAGAAGAGCAGATGGCTCCCATGAAAGCAGTAACTTATAAATCACGCGACGGCCTGACCATTCACGGCTATATAACAGTGCCGGAAGGTGTCGAGGCTAAAAATCTACCGTTAGTCGTGATTCCTCACGGGGGGCCAAGCGCGAGAGATGTCTGGGGCTTTGACTCTGTAGCTCAATTTTTAGCCAACAGGGGGCTTGCAGTTTTGCACGTTAATTTCAGAGGCTCGACGGGCTATGGAAAAGCTTTCTGGCAGGCCGGTTTCAAACAGTGGGGCAGAAAAATGCAGGACGATGTTACTGACGGCGTATTATGGGCGGTCGATCAGGGCATCGCGGATAGAAACAGGCTTGCAATTTTCGGAGGAAGTTACGGCGGTTACGCGGCACTCGCCGGAGCGACGTTTACCCCTGATTTATACGCCTGCGCCGTAAGCTACGTAGGGCCTTCAAATATTTTCACGCTGCTTGAGACAATTCCGCCCTACTGGAAGCCTTTTATCGAAATGGAATACGAGGAGATCGGCGACCCCGTGAAAGATAAAGAACTTCTCGAAGCAATTTCGCCGGTGTTCCACGCGGAGAATATAAAAATTCCGCTCTTTGTTGCTCAGGGCGCGAACGATCCTAGAGTTAATAAAGCCGAGTCGGATCAGATCGTCGAGGCAGTGAGAAAAGCCGGAAAAGAAGTTATTTACATGGTGAAAGACAACGAAGGGCACGGCTTCCATAACGAAGAAAACAGATTTGATTTCTTCAGGCAAATGGAAGAGTTCTTCAAAAAATATTTAGGCTCACGCTAAAAATAAAAGTCCCCCCGAAATTTCGAGGGGATTTATTTTTTTCTATAATTTCATTAAATCTGCAATAGTTATTCCGTCAAAAAAATTATTTATGATGTCGCCGAGCTTCTGCCACATAGGAAGAGTTCTGCAATTTTCAGCGCGCTGGCATTGATTAGGACTGCAGGCGAGGCACTGAACAGGAGCAAGTTCTTCATTCATTACCTCTAAAATTTCGCTGACCTTGCAGTCATTAGGATTAATCACGAGACGATATCCTCCGCCCTTGCCGTGCTGAGTGGCAACAAAATTATTTTTTGACAGCAAAGCCATCAAACGCTCGGCGTATTTCGGCGAAACTTCCTGACGATCCGCAAGCTCCCGCGTTGTGATAAAGCCTTCGCCCTGATTTTCTGCCAAGTCGATTAAAAATCTCAGAGCGTATCTTCCGCGTGTTGAAATTAACATGACTCGAAGCCTTGTTTCAAGTCCGCGATAATGTCATCAATATGTTCAATCCCGATTGAAAGCCTTATCGTCGTCGGACGTATTCCGCAAGCTAAAAGTTCTTCTCCTGAAAGCTGTGAATGTGTCGTTGATGCCGGGTGAATGACGAGCGATTTAACGTCGGCCACGTTCGCAAGCAGCGAGAAAAGTTTTAAGCTCTCAGTGAATTTTTTTGCGGTCTCGGCATCGCCTTTAATGTCAAACGTAAAAATCGAGGCTGCCCCGTTCGGAAAATATTTATCGTAAAGTTCTTTGGCTTTTCCTGTTTCGAGCGAGGGGTGATTGACTTTTGCGACTTTCGGGTGATTTTTCAAAAAGTCGACGACCTTCAGAGCGTTCTCGACGTGGCGTTCGACTCTTAGCGAGAGCGTCTCAAGCCCCTGAATTAACAGGAACGAATTAAACGGCGACTGGCACGCTCCCAAATCTCTCATTAAAGTTGTGCGGAGCTTGATAATATACGCGATCTTTCCTGCGGCTTGAGTGAAAACTATTCCGTGATACGAGGGATTAGGTTTTGAAAGTCCCGGAAATTTATCGTTCTGAGCCCAGTCAAAATTTCCTCCGTCAACGATAACTCCGCCCATGACAGAACCATGACCACCGATAAATTTTGTCGCTGAATGAACAACAACGTCCGCGCCGTGTTCAATCGGCCTCAATAAAAACGGCGTTGCAAAAGTATTATCGACAACTAGCGGCAGCCCGTGCTTGTGAGCAATTTTTGCGATTGCTTCAATGTCAATTACGTCCGAGTTCGGATTTCCTAAAGTCTCTGCATATAATAACTTCGTGTTGGGCTTTATGGCCTTCTCAAAATTTTCCGGCTCTGAAGGATCTACGAAATTCGTCGTGATTCCTGCTTCGGGCAAAGTATTCGCAAAAAGATTGAAAGTTCCGCCGTAAAGATTTACGGAAGATACGACATGATCTCCGGCTTTTGCAATATTTCTGACAGCGTAGTCAATCGCCGCCGAGCCTGAAGCCGTAGCCAACGCCGCCGAGCCGCTCTCAAGCGCAGCAACTCTCTTTTCAAAAACGTCATTCGTCGGGTTCATTAGGCGCGTGTAAATATTTCCAGGCTCCGTCAACGCAAAACGCCCTGCCGCCGTAGCTGAATCTTTGAAAACGTATGAGGTCGTCGCGTAAATCGGAACGGCTCTTGAATCCGTCGCCGGGTCTGCGCTTTCTTGGCCTACATGAAGCTGAAGAGTTTCAAATTTATATCTGCTCATAAAAATTTCATTCCCTTTCTCACAAAATAAACATACTAAGCAAGTATGAAATGAGTTGCGGAAATTTTACATGAAAATTTTTATAATGTAAATTATTACCAGTTTTCGTAACGCTGATTTTTGTTCAGTTCCGAAAAAATTTTCATTTCCTCATCGCTCAGCGAGAAGTCAAAAATATTAATGTTCTCGGCAATGTGCGAAGGGTCTTTTGAGCCGGGAACAGTTATATAACCTGACTGGACGTGCCACCGTAAAATAACTTGCGCGCTTGTTTTTCCGTGTGCCTTTGCAATTTTCACAATCTCGGAATTATTAAAAAGTTCCTGAGTATGTCCGCGCCCTCCCAGAGGATACCAGCTCTCGACAATAATATTTTTAGAGGCAAGATAATTTTTCAGCTCCGTATTTTGATAATAAGGGTGATTTTCATTTTGGACGACTGCCGGAACGATTGAAGCGTTTTTCGTAATTCTCTCAAATTCTTCGGGAGTGTAGTAATTTGAAATTCCGATTGATTTTATTTTTCCTGACTGAACTCCGCGCTCAAGGGCCTTATAAACTTCTTCGTCATTATAGCCGGGCTGATGAATTAACATTAAGTCAATATAATCGAGGCCAAGCGAATTATTTGAAGCGTCAATGGCACTGTCGGGGTCGCTGTAATTTCCGGGCATTATTTTGCTCGTTATGAAAATATCTTCACGATTGACAATTCCCTCGCTTATTGCTTTACGAACGCCGCGTCCGACTCCTGCCTCGTTGCCGTAATAGCGCGCTGTGTCGATTAATCTGTAGCCGTTTTTAATCGCGGTGTACACAGAATTTTCGACGGTCGAATTATCCTGCGTCCATGTTCCGAGCCCAAGCACGGGCATTTTATATCCGCTGTTTAGAGTTACATAAGGAACCTTTATATTATTATTAATTGAGTCAGAAAAATTTGAGCCTGACGAACAGCCTGTAGCAGAAAGCACAAGAATTGAAAGCAAGAGAAAAAATTTTTTCATGTCAAAAAATCCTCCTTGTATGAACTTGAAAATTACAGTCAAAAATTTTCAATGAAGCAGAAAAAATTTTATACACCTATGAAAAAAATTATCGTTGTAAAATTTTATGGAAGCTAAAAATTTTTAATGTCTTTGTAGTGCCCAAAGTAGTCCCCAAAAAACTCTTCTTATAAAATTTTAGAATTGTTTTAGATTATTTTATCACAAGTGTTTTTTGCTATAAAGATAAAAAAAAACAACCCCGCAGAATTTCTACGGGGCGAAAATTTTTTCAAAAGTTATTTCAAATTTTCCTGAAAGAACGAAATTATTTTTGCGAACGGAATTTTTTCCATGTTGTCGTATAAATCAACGTGGGAAGCTCCCGGAATAATTACAAGCTCTTTGTTATCGCCTTTGAGCAATTTGAAAGTGTCCTCGCTGAAATATCTTGAGTGAGCTTTCTCGCCGTGAACAACAAGAACGGGTGCTTCAATCTCGCCGATAAAAGCAAGCATGGGCATGTTTACCATTGCAAGCGATGACGTTACTGTCCAGCCCTCGTTTGAGTTGACGGAATTTTTATGATAGCCGCGCGGCGTTTTGTAATAAGCGTAGTAATCTTTCACGAACTGCGGCGCGTCATCAGGAAGCGGATCAACAACTCCGCCGGCCTTCGCGTAAGTTCCTTTCTTATAATCTTCAGTGCGTTGAGCGTTGAGAGCTTTTCTGGCCGCTATTCGTTTCTCTGCGCTGTCGTCAGCGTCAAAATATCCGTTCGCAGCGACTCTCGACATGTTATACATCGTTGAAGCTACAGTCGCTTTAATTCTTGTGTCAGCCGCAGCCGCGTTCAAAGCAATTCCGCCCCAGCCGCATACGCCGATGATGCCGATTTTTTCCGCGTCAACAAAATCTCTGGTCGCTAAAAAATCTACAGCCGCCGAAAAATCTTCGGTGTTAATTTCCGGTGATGGCAATGACCGCACAGCACCGCCGCTCTCGCCCGTGAATGAAGGGTCGAACGCAAGCGCAACAAACCCGGCCTTCGCCATCTCTTGAGCGTAGAGCCCGGAGACCTGCTCTTTGACTGCACCGAACGGGCCTGCTACAGCGAGAGCCGCATATTTTTTCGTTGCGTCAAAATCTTTCGGCATGTACAAGTCGCCTGTTAAATCAATTCCGTAACGGTTATGGAAGTGAGCCTTCTCGACTTTGATTTCCGGGTAAATCTTAAAAACTCTCGTGTCGTTTTCAAGAGCCGATGCCATTGAAGCGAAGCACGTAAAAATTAATAAAGCCGTTAAAAAAATTTTTGTCATTTTAATTTCTCCTTTGATTAAAAATAAAAAGCACGCCGATTATTTTCACATACGAGAGCTAAAAAAGATAACGTACTTTTATGAATTAAGATTAAGTATGCTTTAAGTGATAAAATAAAAAATTTTTCAAGGCTAATATTTTTGCTTTTTATAAAAATTGTTTGTTCTTATTAACATTTTTCTTGACCGAATAAAAAAACGCTGATAAAATTCTCCGCGAAAATAAATTCAAAATAAGTTTGATATATATAATTTTCTTGAGAAATAAAAATTTTAGAAAGGAAATGAATCACTTGTTGAAAGCAAGAAAGTATTTTGCTGAATTAACGGTAGCTGTGTTAGTTTTGTGCGCTTTTATTTTTGCGTCAGCTGACACTTCCGAAGCCGCTAAAAAGAAAAAACATTACGATGACTGGCGCGGAGTTGCGGCGGATATGGCACTCGAATTTAACGCGGCCATTGATGACGTAATAAATGATAAATATCAAGACGCTTACAATCACGTGAATGACGCTTACTTCAAATATTATGAAGTTCAGGGCGTTGAAAGAACTGTCATGTATGCAATTTCGGCGGCGCGTGTCAATCACATTGAGGCGCAGTTTAGGGACATCAAACATGTTTTATTAGGTAATCAGGAGAAAGAAAAAAATTCTTTGCTTCAGCAAATTGAAGACTTAAAAATAAAAGTTTACAAGGACTCAATGGTTCTCGACGGCAAAGCAGATATTTCCGACCCTGACAGCGTTGGACAGGCAATTTATGCTGACACTAAAGTTCCCAAGCCTGACTTAATTGCAAGTGTTACGCCTCAAACAGAAACGCAAGAAACTGCTCCGTCTGTAGCGTCTGAACCTTCAGAGAAAAAAGCTCCTGTCAGCCGGGACTGGCTCACTTTTGTAACGGCGTTCGGTCTTTTGGTCCGCGAGGGGCTTGAAGCAATTTTAGTCATCGTTGCGATTGTCGCGTATTTAATCAAGACGGGCAATAAAAATATGCTGAAGGGTGTTTATCTCGGCTCATTCGCGGCAATCATAGCGAGCGTGATTTTAGCGTGGGCTCTCGAAGCTCTCATGGGCGAACAGAGCGGAGTTGCGCGTGAACTCTTAGAAGGCTGGACAATGTTTTTAGCTGTCGCAGTTTTGTTTTATGTCAGCAACTGGATGCTCTCGAAGGCTGACACGATAGCTTGGGAAAATTACATCAGCGGAAAAGTTCAGCAGTCAATCGACTCAAAAAGCCAATGGACTTTAATTTTCGCGGCCTTTATCGCAGTAATGAGAGAAGGAGCGGAATTAATTTTATTTTATTCAGCAGCTTTCACGGGAGGCATGAGCAACCCGGCTTATATAGCTTACGGCATAGCTGCAGGCGTTCTCGTTCTCATTGCCGTTTGGGTGGCGTTTAGATATTTCAGCGTCAGATTGCCTTTGAGAGCCTTCTTTATGTTCACGAGCATTTTATTATTCTTAATGTGCATATCTTTCATGGGCAAGGGCGTTGTAGAACTCACAGAAGCCGACGTTATCACGGGACGGACAGTCATTCCGGCGATGAAAGGTTTTTCAATCGAAATTCTGAGCATTTACGACAGGGCAGAGACATTAATTCCTCAAATAATGCTTGTAATCGCGGCGTTATGGATAATGCTCCCTCACATGTTCAGAAAAAATAAAAAGGCATAAATTGCCCCGTTGCGAGCAGGGCATTTATTAAAAATAAATTTAATTTATTCAGGAGGTATTTTACTATGAAAAAATTAGTTTTAGCAGTAGTGTTAATGGCTCTTTCAGTGAGCGCGGCATTTGCGGCAGGAGTTGCAGCTCCCGTTTCAATGAAGCCCGGCGAGGCCGGTTTTGAAGAAATCCCGATCGGCGAGACACAGGTCGGCCCTTACAACGTTGCGGCGGTTTATTTCCAGGCTGTTGACATGTACCCGACAGGCAAAGGACTTTCACGCGAAGAGTCAGACATGCACCTTGAAGCAGACATTCATTTGAAACCCGAAGCGGCCATTCAGTACGGCTTTGGCAACGGCGAAGATATTTGGCCGGCTTATTTGACGGTTAAATATGAAATTTGCAAGATTGACGGCAAAGTTGTAATGGACGGCTCATTCATGCCCATGAACGCTGACGACGGCCCCCACTACGGCGCGAACATTGCAAAAGGTCTTCCCGTAGGTCCGTACAAACTTCGTTTTATCATTGAGCCGCCGACTGATTACCTGCTTCACATTGACGACGAGACAGGCGTACCTGCAAAAGAAGGCGCAAAAGAATTTTTCAAAACTCATACAGTTGAGTTCGATTGGAACTATACAGCCGAGCAGTTACAGAACGATTAAATCAGGTAGGAATTAGGAGGTAGGAGGTTTTTTGCTTCCTGCCTCTTAATTATTGTTGTAAGGGGGAATGAAAAATTCTTAAATATCTTGTTGCGGTAACGGATCATTTAGCGGCTTTTGCTTTCATGCTGGGAATAATTTTCAGCTTTTCCCATTCATTTACTCATCACAAAATAAAAAAATCAGCATTAATTTTTACTATCTTAGGATTTTTAGCCGGCGTTACGCTTTTGTGTGTCCGTCTATATGACCCTAAAGGCATGAATTTATTTTTAATGGCCTTCAACAGAAAATTAGTTGTAACTGTCGCAGGGCTTGGAGTGCTTGCGGTGTTGATGACGTTAATAAATTTTGTGATTGATAAAAAATTTTTTAGGCTTGCAAATCTTTTTTCGCTTTCTGTTTTAATTTTTGCTGCGCTTTCTTATTTAGTGCCTCCGATTTTGCAATACACACGCGAATTTATATATTTCGGTGAGGCAGGCATAAGCACTAATGCAATGTTGAGGGCGTTAGGTTTTACGCTGGGGATTTTTGTATGTTTGCTAATATCTTTGAGCGCGTATGAAGTTCATAAATCTCTACGCAATGACAAAGAGAAAAATATTTTTTTATTCTTGTCAGTTTTAATTTTTGCTCTCGAATATTGCGCGGCGGCTGTGGCGGCTTTGCAGAGACTAAAAATTTTGAGAACATCTGACGCAATTTTTAATATCTCCGTTTTTGACGTAATGATATGGCGCGGAGCTAATCCCAACGCTTTTTTATATGCGCAGTTAATTTTAGCGTTGCTAATGCTTTTATTTGTAATAAAAACTCACATGAAACCTTCGGGAAATTTTGCGAACAAGGCATTATTACGAAAAGAGAAGGCAAGATTGAGGGACTGCCGGCGATGGTCATGGAGCTTGGCAGCGTGGGGAGCAATGGCGATTTTTATCGTCATCGTTCTGCATTATTACGACACAAAACCGCCTGCGGAAGTTCAGCCGGAGCCTTACGAAATTTCTGACGGGATAATCTCAATCGAGCTTTCAAAAGTTTCTGATGGGCATCTGCATAAATTTTCATACATCACGCCGAATAAATTTGACGTTAGATTTTTGGTTGTGAAAAAACCTGCCGGGTCTGCTTACGGAGTCGGGCTCGACGCTTGCGATATTTGCGGCATAGCAGGATATTACGAGCGCGGAAATGATGAGGTCGTCTGCCGACGCTGTGATGTTGTCATGAACAAAAACACTATAGGCTTCAAAGGCGGCTGTAATCCTGTTCCGTTTGAATATGAAATTAAATCAGGCAAAATTTTTATTGACGTAAAAGAATTAATCAAAGAAGAGGGGAGGTTCAAATAAAAATTGTTTTGGCGAATGATAATAAAAACTCTCGTCCGGCAGAAAAGTAAAATGCTGATGATCGCCTTCACTGTAATTTTAGGCGTGTCGCTCTCAACGGCCATGATGAACGTTATGCTGGGCGTTGGCGATAAAGTCAACCGCGAATTAAAAGTCTACGGCGCAAATATTACAGTCAGGCATAAGGACGCGGCATTGATGAGCGATTTATACGGACTGACTGAAGGACTCGGAGTTAATGATAAATTTTTGTATGAAGAAGATATTTTGAAGTTAAAGACGATTTTTTGGGGCTTTAATATTTTGGACTTCGCTCCGATTTTGGAGGGCCGCGCAATTTTGAGCGTCAAAGGCCGGGCCGGGACAGCCGGTGAAGTTTCTTTGGCCGGAACGTGGACGGAGAAGCACGCAATTTTATCAACGGGCGAAGAATTAAATACGGGTCTCAAATCTCTTAGAACATGGTGGGAAGTTGAGGGCGAATGGCTCGGCGAAGATGATAACAATTCCGTGATGGTTGGAAAATTATTGGCTTCAAAAAATAAAATTCGCGTCGGCGACGCTGTAACTTTAACGAGCAACAACGGAGCTGTAAAAAATTTTATCGTCAAAGGAATTTTCAATGACGGCGGCGGCATGGACGAAAAAATTTTAATGACGCTTCCGGCCGTTCAGGAGTTAATGAATCTGCACGGGAAAATTTCAAGCATTGAAGTTTCAGCCTTGACCACGCCCGACAACGATTTAGCACGAAAGGCCGCGCAAGACCCAAGAAGCCTGTCGCCCGACGAGTACGAAACTTGGTACTGCACTGCTTACGTCAGCGCAATATGTCATCAAATTCAGGAAGTCATTAGGGACGGAGTTGCTAAACCCGTTCGGCAGGTCGCGGAGTCCGAAGGCACAATATTAAATAAAACAACGCTGCTAATGATTTTAATTACGATTTTAAGTTCAATAGGCTCGGCGTTGGCTATCTCAAATTTAATTACGGCAAGCGTCATTGAACGAAGCCAAGAGCTTGGATTATTAAAAGCACTCGGCGCGTATAACTGGCAGATCGCTTTGTTAGTTTTGATTGAAGTTATGTTGACGGGACTTGCCGGAGGCGTAATCGGTTATTTCTTGGGCATCGGCTTCGCTCAGATTATCGGTCAGACAGTTTTCGGCTCTTATATCGAAATTGCGCGAATGGTAATTTTAATCGTCGCTGTGATTTTATTCTTCGTAACTTTATTGGGAAGCGTCCCTGCTATTCGTTACTTAATGGCGCTCAAGCCTACGGAGGTTCTACATGGCAAATAAACGCAAAGGCAGCAGAAAAACTTTTTATCTAAAAATGGTATCGGGCTCGTTAATCCGCAGGGCTTCAAGATTAATTATTGCCGTGCTTGCGATTGCTATCGGCGCGACGATTTTATCCGGGCTCGTTACGATTTATTATGACATTCCCGAACAATTAGGGCGCGAGTTCAGATCTTACGGAGCTAATTTAATCGTGCTGCCCAGAGGCGACGCAAAGATAACGCGCGAAACTCTTAGCAAATTAAAAAATTTAATCGGCTCAAATAAAATCGTGGGCATGGCTCCGTACCGTTATCAGACCGTGAAAATTAATGAGCAGCCCTACATAATCGCAGGGACGGATTTAGAACAGGCCGAAAAAAACAGCCCCTTCTGGTATATCGAGGGCGAATGGGGAAATTCTTTAGTCGGTCATGAAATTGCAGAGACATTAAATTTGAAGCTCGGCGACTCTTTCATGATTCAGGGCGTTAAATACGGCGAACAGGCCGAAGCGTCCGGGCAAAATCTTTCAGCGGCAGAAAATCAAAAACGCGACTTGGCCCGGCAGAATTTTCATAAGAGCTTAAAAGTTAAAGGCATTGTCTCAACCGGCGGAGCTGAAGAAGGATTTATTTTCACTGACATTGACGAACTTGATGAATTAATCGGCGACACTTTCAGAGCTGATGTCATTGAGTGCAGTATCATCGCTGACGCTAAAGAACTTTCGGAGATCTCTAAAAAAATTGAAAAAGAAATCCCGGAGTTACAGCCGCGTGCCGTGAGACGTTTAACGCAGTCGCAGGATATAGTCTTGGGTAAGTTACAGGCTCTCGTCCTACTCGTTACCGTTGTCGTTTTAATAATAACTATGATTTCAGTTTACACGACAATGATGGCAATGGTGGCTGAAAGACGGCGCGAGATAGCTTTGAAAAAAGCATTGGGAGCTGAAAATAAATTGGTCATGAGCGAATTATTAGGCGAGGGCGTTCTGCTCGGCATAATCGGCGGAGTGCTGGGAGTTTTTCTAGGCTTCGAGTTCGCAATGCGGGTAAGCCTTAACGTTTTCGGACGCGGAATAAATTTTCAATGGGCTTTAATTCCGATAACGATTTTTATTTTTGTCGCAATAACTGTAGCCGCTTCGATAATTCCCGTGCGCAAAGTCATGGACATTCACCCTGCTATAGTCTTGAAAGGAGAATAAATTAAAAAATGTCAAAGAAAATTCTTGAACTTAAAAACGTCTCGAAAATTTACGGCTCATTAAAAGCTCTTGCGGATATAAATTTAAGCGTCAACGCCGGCGACTGGCTCTCAATCATGGGGCCGTCAGGCTCAGGAAAAACAACGATGATTAATTTAATCGGCTGCATGGATACGCCCTCAACAGGAAGCGTAATTCTTGACGGTGTTGACATCAGCAAAGAAAACGCCGCGAGCTTAACACGAATAAGGCGCGATAAAATCGGCTTAATCTTTCAGCAGTTCCATTTAATAAGTTATTTAACTGCCGTTGAGAATGTAATGGTCGCGCAGTATTATCACAGTATGCCCGACGAAGAAGAAGCAATGGAAGCTCTTGAGAAGGTCGGCTTGAAAGAAAGAGCCCGGCATTTACCTGCTCAATTATCCGGCGGCGAACAGCAAAGGGTCTGCATAGCACGCGCATTAATTAACTCGCCTCAAATTTTACTCGGCGATGAACCTACAGGAACTCTTGACGAAGAAAACGAGGGAATAGTCGTAGATATTTTTAGGCGGCTTCACAGCGAAGGCGTTACGATTATCGTTGTTACTCATGATCCGGAGGTCGGGGACGTTGCGCAGCGAAAAATTATTCTCGAGCACGGAAAAATTGTTGACGACATCAATCAATCACTAGAAAAAAATTAGGAGCAGGCTTTTTAACTCCTAACTCCTAACTCCTAATTCCTACCTGAAAATTTTTTGCCTTGCCTCGAACATTGAAATCTTATGAAGCGTTGCGAGCCTCTTTACGTCCTCGTATTCGGGAACTTTGCGAAGCGTCCCTCCGTTAAGCTCCGTAACCTTTACGTGAATTTTTCCGAGCGGCGTTTCAATTTCTTCAATCTTCCATTTAAGGCGCAGTCTGTCAAATTCTGAAAATCTCACGCCATGCGAAGTCGTATTTTTCAAAATTATTTCAGAAAATTTCATGACATCTTCCGGCCTTGCAAGACAGCAGAGTTTTACGGCAGGACGGTTTTTTTTCATGAAAATATTTTCCGTCCACACGTCAAGAGCTTCAGCCGCGAATAATTTTTCAATGACGCTTTCATAATCCTGCGGATTCATGTCGTCAACGTTGCACTCAAGCAAAGAAATTTTTTCGCGCACAAGACCGTTAATTTCAGTTTCTGATGACGTGTCAATTAATAACGCCCTCAAAGCGTTCGGCATGTCATCGGATTCACGATTGCCGAAGCCGAAGCCTGACGCGATTATTTTTCCGTTGGGAATTGCGCTGAAGCCGTCCGCAAGAATTTTCGCGAGCAATGCTCCTGTCGGTGTCGTCCGTTCCATCGGAGAGCCTTGAGCAAAAACCGGCAGGCCGTGCAATAAATATTCAGTCGCAGGAGCCGGAACGGGCAGAACTCCGTGAGCACATTCGACAGTCCCGGAGCCCGTGTTAATCGGCGAACAAAGCACTCGCGGCCAGCCTAGAGCTTCCATTAAAATAAATGCTCCCGTTATGTCGATGATAGAGTCAACCGCTCCGACCTCGTGAAAGTGAATTTTATCGGGTGTCGTTCCATGAACATGCGCTTCAGCTTCAGCAAGAATTGAAAACGCCCTCAAGACTTCGCGCTTGACCGTCAAGGAAAGTTCACTCGATGAAATCATTGCTTCAATGTCGGCCAAGTGCCTGTGGTGGTGATGATGATGTTCGTGTTTTAAGTGAACGTCAAAATTTATTCCTGCAAGGCCGTTTTTCGCTGTCTCCTCGATAATTAATTCATACTCTTCGGGATCTAAGGCGCGAATTTTTTTTATTCCTTCAGCTAAAATTTTTTTGTCAGGAACTAAATTTAATAACGCCCCTATGAACATATCGCCGGCAATTCCTGCGAAGCAGTCAAGATAAAGAGTCTTCATAATTTTTTACTCCGCTTCAGAGTCAGAAATATCAAGCATGTCCTCATCTTCAAGATTGTCGAGCGGCGCGACGGGTTCCGCGTCATCATCGCCTTGAGCCATTTCCGAAGGGTCGGGAATAAATCCTATGCCCTTATTAACTTCGTTCATAATTTCTTTAATGATTTCGTCCTGCAAATTTTTATTTTCAGAAAGGAATTTTGCGACGGTCTCTTTGCCCTGTCCGAGCGTTTCGCCTTTATAAGCGAGCCACGCGCCTTTTTTATTAATAACGCCGTAATCGACAGCCATGTCAACGACAGCAACGCCCATCGGAATACCCTTGCCGTAAATTAAACTTGCGTGCGCAGTTCTGAACGGGGGAGCGAGTTTATTTTTAACGACCTTCAAATAAAGTTCGTGGCCTATGGTAACGTCGCTCTTCTCTAATTTTTTGCCGCGCCTTACTTCTAATCTTACTGAAGCGTAAAATTTCAAAGCCCTTCCGCCTGTCGTCGTCTCGCTGGGTCCTGGAGCGTAGCCTGTCGAAATCATAGCGCGAAGCTGATTTATGAAAACTACTATGCAGTTTGTTTTAGCGATTATCGAGGCAAGCCGTCTCAAAGAATACGACATCAAACGAGCTTGAAGCCCTAACTGGCTTTCACCTATGCGGCCGTCAATTTCAGCCTGAGGTGTAAGAGCCGCAACGGAGTCCACGACAACAATATCAACCGCGCCCGTTCTGACGAGCTGGTCAAGAACATAGAGAGCCTGTTCGCCGCTGTCGGGCTGTGCTAGATATAAATCTTCAATGTTTACGCCCAGTGTTAAAGCAAGTCTGGGGTCAAGAGCGTGTTCAGCGTCAATGAATGCGGCAATGCCCCCTGCCTTTTGAGCTTCAGCGATTGCGCAAAGAGCTATTGTTGTTTTTCCTGAACCTTCAGGCCCGAAAATTTCAACTATGCGCCCCTTAGGGTAGCCGCCTATTCCTAAAGCAACATCGAGGGGCAGAACGCCGCTTGAGATAACGTCAATATTTTTTTTTGCGGTGTCGCCGAGCCTCATGATCGCGCCGTCTCCGAATTTGCTGCGGATATCGCCGATAGCTTCCTCTAAAATCTGCTCACGGGTCTGCGCGGCTTTTTTTACAGCTTTAGCCAGAGTAATCACTCCTTCAAAAATTAAGATTGAAATAAAATTTTTCGCGTTAAGTATACAGCATAGAGGAAAAATATTTTTTCGTGCTATAATTTCTTAATAACTTTTCAAAAATTTCAGAGACTTATAAAAAATCCGGAGAGAAAAATTTTGGGGACTACAATGGGGACTACAAGAACGTTAAAAATTTTTAGCGGCCATAAAAATTTACGCGGCTGAAAAAAAAATTAGAGTCATAAATTTTTTTCGGAGAGATTAAATTTTTTAAGGGAAAAAATTTTAGTGATCGTTATAGTGCCCGCAACACTCAATTATAGTTACTTGAAAGTCATCAACTTGAAAAACAAGTCTGTTTTTTTTATCTATTCTTACGCTAGCATAACCGGCAAGGTCGCCCTTCAACATTTCTAATTTTCCTATAGAGCATTTATAGCCGTTTCGCTGAATATTTTTTATGAGGTCATTAATTTTTTTAAGGAGTGATTTTTGATTTTGTATTGCCTTATAACTTTCCCAAGCATCAGGCTGCCAAAAAATTCCGCGCATAAATTTAATTTTTTTCAATTAACGAATACATTTTTGCCCGTCCGGCTTCAACGTCATGAACGCGCCTTTTTAATTCTGCGGCTTCGGCCGGCGTGAAACCGTTTAAGTCGAGAGCTGAAAGTTTTATTTCCTGCTTTCTCACGGCTTGTTTCATCATTGCGTTCAAAACAGCAGTCATTGAAATCCCTATGTCATCACATAAATCAGCAAATGCATTTTTTATTTTTCTGTCAGTTTTTATTGTTATGGTTGTCTTGTCTACAGTTTTCATTTTCCTTTACCTCTATAAAAATTTTTTCATATTAAGTATAACGCATTAAGAATTTTATTTTTTTTAATTCCTGCTTTCTAACTCCTACCTCATCATGTTGTGCTATGATTATTACATTTTATTAAAGAGGTGAAAATATAAATTGCTGCTCGAATTAATGTCCAATGGAAAACTTGCTGAACTGCCGCCGGAAAATAAACCTGAAGGCATAACTGTATCTGACGAAAATTCAGTTATGCTGCTGCTGCCTCACAATAAATATTTACTCGGAACAGACGGAGGGCAATGGATATACGCAAGCAGCAGACCTGACGAACAGCCGCAGGGAGTTTATTTATACGAAGATCAAGTTTTGTCGTTGCTGAATGAAGGCACAACGCCCACGATAATTCCGGCCGACACTGTAAATTTTTTGAGGCGTGAATTATTTTCGTTAAGCGAACCTCCGGGACATCACACGCCTACGGTTTTAATGCTAAAAACTTTCATGAGGGATAATTTAGTTTTTGACGATGAAAAAAATTTTCTTGATGAAGAAATTTTTTCGAGCTTCATGAAAAATGACGAGATACTCTATAAAGCTTACTGGACTTTGAGATTTTCGCTGTCGCGCAGCGAACTTGAGACCGCCGGAAGATTAAAGGCATGGCTCAAAGCCGGCCCGAAGGTCTTTGAAGATCCGAAGCACGAAATGAAGATATGGTTTTCACTCTTGAAACTGCCGGACGCTGACGCGATAAACGAGCTTGTCGAGCTTTCATTTTCAAAGCTGGAATTAAATCACATAAGCCAGCAGTTTGCTTCGCCGCTTGTTGTTTATAATCCCGCTTCGGGTTGGCTCATAGTCGGACAGTTCGGACGGAAAAGGAATACAATTTTTAGGGCGTGGCTCTATCTTAATCACGAACTTTATCACGAGCTGAGAAATGTCAGAAAAATGACAGTGCATGATATTATTCTGGCGGTCTGGGGCGAGCATGAGACGCGGCAGGCAATGACTGAACGCGCAAAATATAAAGGAGCTGAAAAAATTAATTTATTATGAATATAACTTTTTCAGAAGTAACTAAAACTTTTGAGCCTGACATTACCGCATTATTTGATATAAGTCTGAATATAGAGCAGGGAGAATTTGTTTATGTAATCGGCCAGACCGGTTCGGGAAAGTCAACGCTGCTTCGATTAATTACACGCGAGCTTTTACCTTCGGCCGGGACTGTCGCGGTAGGGGGCTTTGACCTCCGCAGAATGAGACGCGCCGATGTCCCCTATTACCGCCGCGACGTCGGGCTTGTCGCTCAAGATTTCAAATTAATTCCAAGCCTGACTGTTTATGAAAATATTGCTTTCGTTATGGAGGCAATGTCCGTCCCTAAAAGAATTGTAGAGGAAAGAACTAGGGACGTTATTAATCAGGTAGGCTTATGGCGAAGACGCTCAATGAGGCCGGCACAGCTCTCAGGCGGTGAACAGCAGAGAGTTGCAATCGCACGCGCCTTAGCTAATTCGCCGTCTCTATTCATCGCCGACGAACCGACAGGAAATTTAGATTTTCACACGGCCGCCGAAGTCATGAAGATTTTATTTGCCATTAACGCCGCCGGAGTTACTGTCGTAATGTCAACTCACAATCAAAGCATAGTAAACTCATCGCGCCAGCGCGTCATTGAACTTGAAAACGGAAAACTAATCCGCGACGAAAAAGGAGGCATGTATCAGATATGACAACATTAAGATATATTCTGCGCGACACATGGCGGCTTATCGTTCATCATTGGGTGCTTGGCCTTCTTACTTTGATAACTGCCGGCGTTATGCTCTGGATTTTGGGTGTTACTACGCTGTTGTCGTTAAATCTTGAGAATTTATTGTCGCGTCTTGAAAGCGAGCTGGTAGTTCAGGCGTATTTAGTGAAAGATAACACGCTCGATATTGAAGCAGTTGCGCAAAAAATTCAATCGCTCGAATACGTTTACGCTATGAAAATTTATTCGCCGGCTGATTCGTTAGCTAAGCTGCAGGAAAAAATGGGCTCGCAGTCCCGCGCTCTTGACATGCTCGGAGAAAATCCCATTCCGTTTAATTTTGAAATTCATGTTCACAGGGCCGAAGATGTTGAGCATTTAGTTGACGAGTTAAACGCTATGCCCGAAGTTGATGACGTTGTTTATGCCGGGCTCGTAGTCAAAAGAATTTCCGCGCTCTCTCGAATTTCATCGCGGGTTGCTTTAATTATGTTTATCTTGTCCGTCATTATCACGGCTCTTGTCGTTTACAACACGATACATATTTCTTTATATTCGCGCCGTGAAGAAATAGGCATCATGTATCTTGTCGGAGCGACGCGAGCATATATAGCAACGCCGTTCGTCCTCGAAGGAACTTTATTATCCCTCTTGGGAGCATGTATAGCGGCGGCAGGAATTATCGGCGTGTATTTTCCAGGAATGGCAATGATACAGGCTAACCTCCCCTTCCTACGCAACAGCATAATCACTGACAGAGCCGTAATATTAAGATTTTGCGCCCTCCTCACGGGCTTTGGAGCAACGCTCGGCTGGGTTTGCAGTTACATAATCGTTGCAAGATTTATTAATTCAATCACGAGACCCGAATAAATTAGGAATGAGGGATTAGGGATTAGGAATTATGAGAAAGAAAATTTTTGCAATCATTATTTTTTTATTAATAATCATCGCTCCGGCGCAGGTGTATTCAGCCGCTAAAAAAAATACCGCTCCGGCAAAGACCGCGCCTAAAACTTCAGCCAAGAATACAAAAAACAAGGGGAGCATTGACTCTCAAATTGAGGCAGAAGAAAAAAAACGCGCTGACCTTTCAAAGCAAATTCAAAATTACAGAAAGCAAATTAAAGAAATGGGCGCGAAAGTCGAGGGGCTTTTAACTAAAGTTAATACCCTTCAGCAGGACGAGAGCGTAGCGCGTCAGGAGCTTACGGTCCTAGAACTTCAAAATCAAAAAATTCAGGAAAATATTGACGTTCTTGACGAAAATATAAAGGACGAGCAGGTTAAAATTAACGAACTCTCCGAGCAGATGAAGGACAGACTGCTTGACATGTATAAATACGGCGAAGTTGAGACAATGCGAATGATGTTCGCGTCGCGCAGTGTCTTTGAGGCCGTCGAGACAGCTCATTTATTAAACATTGTCAATAAACGCGATGAAGATATTTTGTCGCAGCTTCAGGCACGTGTTCAAAACCTTGATTTATCGCGTCAGACAATGGACGAGCAGCAGACGAAATTAAAAGAAAAAACGGAGGCCGTTCAATTACAGCGCGATAAATATAAACAGAGCATAAAGGACACGAATAATTTTATAAAATCCATTCAGCGCAAAAAAACTTTGGCAGAAAAAGCCGCCTTGGAAGCAGAGCAGGCACAGAAACAGGCCGGGCAAATGATAGCGGCTCTTCAGAGAAAACGCGCTCAAAGAAGTTACATTACGGGCAAGGGCTCAATTTTTAACTGGCCCGTTAGAGGTCAGCTCGCAAGCCCCTACGGCTATCGCATACACCCGATATTAAAACGTAAAATTTTACACTCAGGTATAGACATTGCCGCGCCAGGCGGAACTCCCATAAAAGCTCCTGCGGCGGGCGAAGTAATTTATGACGGCTGGCTTAGAGGCTACGGGCGTGTTGTAGTTCTGGATCACGGTCGGGGCTTTTCGACGCTCTACGCTCATCTTTCGGCAAGTTTAGTGAAAGAAGGCCAAGTAGTTAAGAGCGGCGCAACCATTGCTAAAGTCGGCAAGACCGGCAACACTACGGGCTATCATCTTCATTTTGAGGTAAGGGTCTTCGGCACGCCTGAGAACCCTATAAAATTCTTGAAGCGTTAAGGAGATTTTATTATGCTTAAAAAAATTTTAGCTGTCTTTTTAATTTTAGCCATTTTCATGGATTTGACCGCATATGCCGCGAGCATCGACAGTCAGATAAAATCCCAGAAACGCACTCAAAGCGACATGAAGAAAAAAATTCAGCAGTATAACGCCATAGCCAGAGAAAAATCTAAGCAGTCAAAAACTCTGCTCGGCCAGCTTTCAAGACTGCGTCAGGACGCTACCGCCTCTCAAGCTAAAATGAATGACTTAGAGAAAGAAAATATAAAACTTCAAAATTCTGTCGGCGAACTCAATAAAAAAATTGCCCGCGTTCGAGAGTCAATTAACACGATTATTAAGACTCTGCGCGCAAGAATTTTAGATATTTATAAATATACGCCCGAAGAAAATTCTTTGAGCTTAATAATGACCTCAAGTAACCCTCACGACGCTTTGAACACGGCGTACATGCTTCGCTGCTTTGCACGTCAGGACAGCGCAATGATTGAAGAGTTAGCCGAACGCGAAGCCGAGTTAAACGATGCCAAGAAAAAACTTGAAAATAGCAAGTCGCAGATTTTAAGACAGACCGAAGAATTAAAAAAGAAACGCGCTGAATACGACAGCACGATTAAAAAAACTGACTCGTTATTAAGGAACGTTCAGAGCGAACAGAAGAAAGCTGAGTCCGCAGCAAAAGAACTCGAAGCCGCTCAACGGGCTGTAGGCAGCAAAATAAATTCTTTGATGAAACAGAAAAAAAATCAGACTGCCAAGAAAAATTCTTCGTCAGCAAAATCGCAATCGGCTCCGGCAAGTTCTCAAAGCTCCGTTAAAACTTTAATATGGCCTGTGAACGGTACGGTTACAATGCAGTACGGCTCAAGAGTTCACCCGGTCTTTAAGACAAAAATTTTTAACTCAGGAATTGACATCAAGGCCGCCGCAGGAACTCCCGTTAAAGCCGCCGGGCCCGGAGAAGTTTTGTATCAGGGCTGGCTCAAGGGCTTCGGCCAAGTCATAATAATAGATCACGGCGGGGATTTATCGACAGTCTACGCTCATTTAGGAGGCGCGTCAGTCCGTGAGGGGAACACGGTCAAGGCAGGAACCGTCATCGGGCGCGTTGGAAATTCGGGAACTGACTCGGAGTTCGGGCTTCACTTTGAAGTCAGAAAGAACGGAAGCGCGCAAAACCCCATGAACTTTTTGAAGAAGTAGGAGTTAGGAGTTAGGAAGTGAGGACAAGAGAAAATGTCAGTTGCGTTGAAAAAAAGACGAGCAATCCATAGCGGCTATACTTTTGCCGTAGAGACACCGCAGTATACTCAAAAAGTGCTTGACGCTATGGCTGAAGCGAGAAAAATATCACGTGATAATAATATACGAGGCTATGACACTATGTAAGAATTGAAAGCCGCGTTAGAAGCTGACATTTTGACACTTACGCTTGTTGATACCGGCAGTCATTCAGAAATATTTAAGAAATAAAACCTCCTACTTCCTAATTCCTACCTGATATTACTTCCTAACTGTTATATAATTTCATGCGGATTAATTTAAGGCAGGTGCGTTTTTATATTGAAAAGGGTTAAGACAAAAAGATATATATTAATTTTTTTCGTTCTAGTTTTTTTCGGATTTATTTACGGCTTGAAAGCACAATCGGCTGATTTTTCAGAGGCTGATTTTAACAGAATATCGCCCTTTAACGTCAGGTCTTTGTGGCTTCTGCGCCAGGTCCGATACATCATCGAAAGCTATCAGGTTGACGCGGACACTAAACCGGCAAAAGAAGACGACTTACTGCACGGCGCAGCTAAAGGAATGGTCGAGGCTTGGAAAGACCCCTATACGCGCTTCGTATCGCCCTCGCAGTTAAAAGACGAAGAAATAGAACTCGAAGGACGTTACGGCGGTTTAGGAATGTACGTCGGCGACAGAGACGGGCAGATTTTAGTTATAAGTCCTATGGAAGACTCCCCTGCTGAAAAAGCCGGATTAAAACCTAAAGACCAGATAGTAAAAGTTGACGATGAAGTTGTCGTAGGCTGGACATCGGACAGAGTCGTTCAGAAACTGCGCGGAGAACCTGACACAAAAGTTACGGTATGGGTGCGCCGTGAAGGAGAGGACGAGCTTTTAAGTTTTGAAATTACTCGCGAAATCATTAACTTGAAGAGCGTCCGTTATGAAATGCTTTCTGATGACATAGGCTATTTGCGTTTGAGCCAGTTTAAGCACAACACCGCAGCTGACGCAAGGGAGGGCCTCCGCGACTTAATAAAGAAAGGCATGAAGGCTTTAATTCTTGATTTAAGAAATAACGGCGGCGGACTTCTTGACGCAAGCGTTAAAATTGTCAGCATGTTCGTTAAAAACGGTCTTGTCGTTGAAACTAAAGGACGTTCCGAGCGCGCAAACGAAAAATATTACGTTAATAAATCAGAATATTTAACAAGTGTCCCGATGGTCGTTATGATTAACGGCGGAAGTGCTTCGGCTTCTGAAATTGTTGCCGGTGCCTTGAACGACAGAGGACGCGCAAAATTAATCGGCGAAAAAAGTTTCGGCAAGGGGAGCGTTCAGACGTTATTCCCGTTGACGGACGGCTCCGGAGTTTACGTAACGATTGCAAGATACTACACGCCTTCGGGCAAAGTTATAGATCATGTCGGACTTTCTCCTGACATTGAAGTTAAAGGAGAACCGGATAAAGATAAAAGTAAAGATGAACAGCTTCAGCGCGCCATTGAAGAAGTTAAAAAAGAAATTCGTACAGTGGCGGGCAAAAGATAAAAATTTTAAGGAGGATTTTTTAATTTTGTTGAGTTCAAATAAAAACGTAGACCTTCTCGTCGGTGCACAGTGGGGCGATGAAGGCAAGGGCAAAGTTGTAGACATGTTAGGCTCTGAAGTTGATGTTTTCGTTCGTTTTCAGGGCGGAGCCAACGCTGGCCACACTGTAATTTCAGAAGGACAGAAAGTTGTCTTTCATTTGCTGCCGTCGGGAATGTTATATCCCGGAAAATTATGCGTGCTTGGCAACGGCCTTGTAATTGACCCGGAGCAATTTTTAGCAGAGACTTCAGAACTTTTTAATAAAGGCCAAGACAGAGCGCGTCTCGCCGTGAGTCCTCATGCACATGTCGTCATGCCTTATCATAAAATGCTCGATAAATTGCAGGAAGAAGCTCGCGGAAAAGGACGCAAGATAGGCACAACAGGACGCGGAATAGGCCCGTGCTACGTCGATAAATATTCGCGTTCAGGGTTAAGAGTTGAAGATTTATTAAATCCTGATGTACTGCGCGACAGACTCACATATATTCTTGAAGAAAAAAATCAGCTTTTCACAAAACTATATAATCAGAAGCCGCTGCCCTTTGATGAAATTTACGAGCCTGCTAAAAAATGGGGCGAGGCTCTTGCTCCTTACGTTGACGACACACGCGCATTATTAAGAAAAGCAGTTGACGACGGTCAGCACATTTTGCTTGAAGGTGCTCAGGCGGCTTTGCTCGATATCGATCACGGGACATATCCGTATGTTACAAGCTCATCGACTTCAGCGGCTGGTGCTTTCACCGGAACGGGGCTTGCTCCTAATGATTTAACGAGAGTTATCGCGGTCGTTAAGGCTTATACAACGAGAGTGGGCGAAGGGCCATTCCCGACGGAAGATTTTGAAGAGGCCGGAGAGACTTTACGCAAAAACGGCGGCGAATACGGAGCGACTACAGGAAGGCCGAGACGCTGCGGCTGGCTCGATATTCCTGCGCTTAAATATTCAATGGAACTCAACGGCGCAACCGTCATCGCTTTAACGAAACTCGACGTATTAACTAACATGGGCGGAATAAAAGTCTGCACAGCCTACGAACTTGACGGCGAAAGAATAACAACGTGGCCGACTGACACGCGAGTGTTAAGCGAATTAAAACCCGTTTATGAAATTTTGCCGGGCTGGAACGAAGACATTACGAACTGCAAAACTTTTGAAGAACTTCCGGCAAATGCTCAAGCATACGTGAAATATATTGAACAGACGTTAAACACGCCGGTATTTTTAATCGGTGTCGGAGCTGACAGAAATCAAACAATAGTCAGGAGTTAGGAGGTAAATGAAAAAATACTTCCTACTTCCTACTTCCTACCTGAATAAAGATGTATCTGCCTGAAATAAATTTTTTGACTGCAAATAATATTCCTGACGTTTTGAGAATAAATGCGCGGGCGGACTATGCTTGGCCGGAGAGCGTAATTAGGGAAGATTTGCAGAGCAGTTCACAGAACGAAATGACTTACATCGGGGCTTTCGCAACAACAACGGAAGCTCCGCTTTTAGGCTATGCAGTTTTGGGACGCGAGAAAAGAGCCGGAATTTTAATGCTGCTTATCGTTGATAAAGATTTTCAACGTCAGGGAGTCGGCACGCAGTTATTATTAGCTGTCGGCGACTGCGCAATGTATCTCCACATGAGAAGGCTGAGGCTGCGCGTAAAAAAATCCAATATCGGAGCAATCGCTCTTTATTCTAAAATGTCTTTCATCAGCGAAACCGTACGGCGCGGCTATTATTCAACCGGCGAGGACGCTATCGAGATGAGCGCGGCTCTGCCTCTTAAAATAAAATTATGAGAGTTTATATCCCATTCAGCGACGGCTCTTCAGTTTCGTTTGACGGCAAGGAATTTACAATTCACAAAAGGCCCAAAGATATTGACGCGGTGGACAGACCCGGCCACAACGCACCGAGCAAAGCTGAAAACGCTTGGAATTTTCATTGGGAGGAGCTTGTCGGAGCGTTGCAGGCCGCATGGAAAAAACAGGCAGACATAGAAAAACTTTCAGCGCACAAAAAAATTTATAAGCCCTAGTTTTTCGCCGCCTGCTGTATCCAGATTGTTGCAGCTTCGTTCAGCGAAAGTTCTATCGTGTTTTTTCCGATTTTACAGGTAAAAATTTCTTTTTTAATTTCTTTTTCAGTGAGTTTTATTTCGACTCCGGGAATAAATCCAAGATCAATTAATTTTTTTCGTAAAGGTTCGTCCGCAGTCAAACGCAGAATTACACCGGCGGAATTAGCTTCGCACAGGGTGAGCGGAACAGGCACAAGCAATATGGGTCTCTCGATCGCTAAAAAAATTTCATCGACCCACGGCTGATGCTCGGCGCGTGCTTTTCTGAAATATTCTAAGAGAGCATAGAGCCTTTCTTCAGTTGTGTTGTCAACGTAATGTTCCATTGAGCAGGCCATATCCGACGAGCGATCCCTGTCAAGCCCTAGAAGTTCATGAAAGAATGCTCTGAAGCCCTCGTGTCGTCTGAAAACGATCATGCCTTTTTTCCGTCCTACCTCAGTAAGATGAAGCGTTCCGTAGCGTTCGTGATTTACAAGTTCAAGCTCTACAAGTTTTTGAATAGTTGCAGTTACTGTTCCCTTTGTGATCTTCAAACGTTCGGCCAAGTCCGTAACGGTAACGCTGCGCCCGGTGCTTTCGAGCAAAAATAATTCTTCGAGATAGTCTTCAATTCTTGCTGTAATCATAAAATTTTTTCACCTCTTAAAAATATTATACCGTTAATAAAAAATCCCGACGGACTTTTTATTGTCTATCGGGATTAAGTGTATTAGTAAGGAGTTATTTATAGCAGCTAATCTTTTCTTTTGCGAAGATACAGCGCGCTTGCCGTGAACGCCATTCCTAAAAATCCGAACAATGAGCCGAAGCCGCCGTTACAGCCTACATTTGCAGGGCCAAGTGTGCTGTCGCCTGATGTTGTGGCTGTTGCTGCCGTGATTACCGGTGAATAGGCCGTATTTGCCTCGAGGTACGCCGCAATATTAATGCCATTGTCGCTGTTCGGCATCTTTATTATTTCGTTGCCGTTGTTATCAAACAGTGCGCTGTCAGCGTCTGCTGTAGCGGAGGCGTTGATACTTCCGGTGCTGCTTGTCTGCGGTCTCATGTGAATGAAAATAGGATCGCTGTAGTTAAGAAGCCCTGCGTCAACAGCTGCCTTAAGCTGTGCGTAATCCACTGCAAACATGTACACTTTGCTTTCAGTTATCGCGCTCGCAAGAATTTCAGGGAATGCAAGTATAGGTGTCTCGCCGGTACCGGCATATTCTGCAACAATCGCAGAGTCCGCGACAGTTTTTGTAGTTGAAGAGAAAGCCGAAATTGGAAGAGACGCAACACTAACATTGATTCCTAAACTTCTGAAGAAAGTTGATACAGTGTTGGAAATTGCATTGAAAACGCTTTCAGATACTGCAACGGGCGTTGCGCTTGAATGATTGTTAATATAATCCTGCTGCACGTCGGTTGATGTGTTGCTTGTTACCGTTACGGTAATTGAAACCGAAGCGGAATTGCCTGCCTTGTCAGTAGCTGTAACCGTAATAGGCGATTTTGTTCCGGCAGTAGCCGTTGTGTATACGCCGATTCGGGCTGTAGCTGAAGTGTTGCTGGTATTGAGGACATTAACAACAAGCCCTGTAGGAGCCGCGCTGTGTGTCCATGTAAGATCGCCGCTGTGTGTTCCGCCTGCCGTCAGTGTTATATCTCTGCTTCCTCCTGTCGGCAATGTTACTGCGGTGCTTGAGGCCGTCAAGGTTACTGAATATGTAGCGTCACCCGAAGCCGATGTTACGGTTACAGTGATTGAGACTTCGGCGGTGTTCCCGTCCTCATCTTCTGCTGTTACGGTCGCTATATATTCTCCGTCTTCTGTGTCGTCGTCAACTGTAATCTCAATATCCGCTGCGGCATCATCGCTTGCTGTAATTTCGCAGGTTATGCCGTCATCAGCTTCAACGTCCCATGAAACGACAGTTCCGTTTTCTGCGGTTACTGTTACGGTGTCATAATCTCCGGCTTCTAATTCGAGCGCAGTTGTATCTGCCGTAATTGTAAAAACGCTTTCAGTTAGCGTTACGGTTAAGGTTACGCTGCTGCTGATGTTGTTTTCGCCGGTTGCGGTGATTGTGATTGTTCTCGTTCCTGCTGTTGCGCTCTCTCCGGCGGTTACTCTGACAGTGGCTGATGTGTCGTCGCTGGCAGTGATTTCTGCTGTGATGTCGGACGAAGTAGAGCCGACTTCCCAA
Source organism: Synergistaceae bacterium (assembly GCA_017443985.1). Classification (GTDB taxonomy): domain Bacteria; phylum Synergistota; class Synergistia; order Synergistales; family Aminobacteriaceae; genus JAFUXM01. The sequence goes on along the minus strand of JAFSXR010000059.1, from coordinate 21,831 downwards.
GAAAGGACGGTTGCGTCCGCGTTTAATGTAATATCCTTTGATGCTCCGGCCTCTAACGAGAAACTCGTTGTATCGGCAGTAATTGACAAGGTATTGGTGTTGACCGTTATTGTAACGCTGACATCGAATGAGCTTCCCTGACTGCCCCAGAACACGAGATCGCCGTCATACGTAGCTGAGGTTACCGCCGCCGTGCTCACGCTTGAAGTTGCTTCCGGGATTGTAACTGTAATGGTGATTGTTCCAGTATCGCCGGAAATTGCCGTCCAGTCGGCGGAGATAAGCGACGCGCCTGTTCCTGAAATATCGCAGCTTGCTATAGATTCGCCGAGCAGACCTGCGTTGTATGTAATAGTTTTTGTTCTTTTTGATGTTGTTCTGTTTATCGGGAAGTTGAAGCTCACCTCCTTATCACCAGAAACGCCAAAAGGGCGAGAGTCCTCCTTTGAAGCTGAATATGTTACGGGCCAGTATAAGACGATGCCGTCTTTATCTTGATCGGCATCATAAAATGGGATATGCACAGTTCCTTTTGTACCGTCAGCAACTGTCACATCTTTATTGATGGATATGGTTACTGAGGTTAATGGATAAGTGTTACTAAAATCACCTGAAGTTAATTCGTTGCTTTTGTCAAGCTCTTCAGCTGTGGCATAAGTAACATTACTGACAGTCAGCCATTCCGGAATGTCGATAACATAGTTCGGACCGTCTACATCTTGCGACTGAATATAAGACAAATATTTTTTTGCAATAGTGTTATATTCTGCTTTTATTGTTACGGAATAATTTGATTTAACCTCTGTTACAGTAACGCCGCTAGCAGGCGAAACATATGAAGTAAAATCATCTGACGAAGGAGTAACAACAGTCCCGTTATGGTAACTTTCTTTTTCTGCATCAATGGTTTCAACTTCGTAAACTTTAATTTCTCCTTCAGCACCGCTGTACGTGCTGTCTGTTATATTCGTAACTGTAGCAACTACAGAAATATCGTAACTCTTAGTTGGAACGATGCCGCTGATAATGATAGCATCACCGCTGGCATCAGTTCCCTCGTAGACCTTAAGATCTGGTATATCGGGTGAAAGTGTCCATACGATGTCATATTCTACTGTACCATTCAAATTAGTTCCATTTTCTCCATATTCTTTATCCTCTGAGTTTGTGTAGTAATATAATATTAGTGACGGCAATGAATAAGTAGCTTTATAATTATAACCGATGTATGTATAGTCGGGCACTAAATGGCTTTCAAGCATATCATTATCATCACTATCAACAAGCGCGTAATAATCTTCTGCACTTGCCACTGAACACGCAAACATCATCACAAAAAAAGAGAGCAACAGCACAAAAATTTTTTTGCTCAAAATAAAATTCCTCCTTAAAAAATAAAATTTTCTCTATGAAAAAAATCGGCGTATTTTATTCGGAATTTAACCGCCTAAGTACGCCGCTCTAACTTTCGGATCGTTTAACAATTCCGCACCCGTCCCTGAAAGTCCCACAGCTCCAACCTCAAGAACATAGGCTTTGTGCGCAACTTTCAAGGCCGCAAAGGCGTTCTGCTCAACAAGCAAAATCGTTCGCCCCTGCGCGTTTATTTCCCGGATTATCCCGAAAACTTCATCGACTAAAATCGGCGCAAGTCCCAAGCTCGGCTCGTCAAGCATCAATAAATCAGGACGGCTCATTAACGCACGCCCCACCGCTAACATCTGCTGCTCGCCGCCGGATAACGTGCTGCCTTTCTGCCTCCTGCGTTCCTTCAAGCGCGGAAAGAGCGAGTAAACATATTCCATGTCGTCCGCAATTCCTTTAGCATCGTCGCGGATATACGCGCCTAACGTCAAATTTTCTTCCACCGTTAATTGAGGCAAAATTCTACGGCCTTCGGGGCTTAACGAAATTCCTAACTTAACATGAGCTTCGGCAGGTTTGCCCTGTATCGATACGGGCTTCCCATCTCGCGGCGATATGAACGTCATCTCTTCGGAACGGGATTTAACAAGGCCCATGATTGCGCGGATTATGCTTGACTTTCCTGCACCGTTCGCGCCGATTAACGTAACTATTTCACCGCGATTAATTGAAATTGAAACGTCCCGGACCGCCTGAATAGCTCCGTAGCTTACATTGAGCTTCTCAATTTTTAACATGGTTCTATCGTCCATTTAGGCCGCTCCTCCTTCCGCCGCTCCTGCGCCCAAATATGCCTCGACAACTCGCGGATTTGCTTTGATTTCCGCCGGTGTTCCTTCGGCAATGTGAACGCCCTGATCTAAAACATGAATATAATCGCAAACATTCATAACTACTTTCATGTCATGCTCGATTAATAAAATCGTCAAGTCAAATTCATCACGAAGACGGCGAATAAATTTCATAAGCTCTTCGCTTTCTTGAGGGTTCATTCCTGCGGCAGGCTCGTCAAGCAATAAAAATTTTGGCCGTGTCGCCAACGCTCTTGCAATTTCGAGTCTTCTCTGAGCTCCGTAAGGCAATGACGATGCTTTTTCGTCAGCGAATGCGTCAAGCCCTAACTGGTCAAGCAAATTCATAGCCTGCGCCCTTGCTTCTGCGTCCTCTTTTATAACGTCAGTGAATATGAACGGCAGCAGAGTCATCCACCACGAATATTTTTGCCTGATACGGCTGCCTATCATGACGTTCTGCAAAACTGTCTGATTTCCGAACAATCTTATATTCTGGAAAGTTCTGCTCATTCCGGCCTTGCAGACTTCATCGGGACTTAAACCGCCGATCGATTTGCCTAAAAATTTAATCGTGCCTGAAGTCGGTTTGTAAAATCCGCTTATGACGTTAAAGGCTGAAGTTTTCCCTGCGCCATTAGGACCGATTAAGCCGACTATCTCCCAGTGTTTAATTTTCATGCTTAGATTGTCGATCGCAGAGAGGCCGCCGAATTTTAATTTAACGTCCTCAAGCTCTAGCACCGTTTCAGTTTTTGAGCCAACGTCCGTAATTTTTTTCTTCGGGAAAAAGATATTCCACGAAAATTCCCTCATGCCCATAATGCCTTCACGCCTGAAAATAATTACCATGATTAACAAAAGCGAGAAGATAACCATTCTCATTCCGGGTATGCCGGGAATATTTATTGCGCCGATTGTTATCGGATTTTCAACGAAGCGAAGCCACTCTAACATCGTCGTTACGAGCACCGAGCCTATTAACGAGCCCGTTACGGAACCGAGACCGCCGACAACGATAATCATCAGCACGTTATAAGTCTGCGTTATCATGAACATTCGCGGGTCAATCGTCGTGATTAAGTTACCCATCAACGCTCCGCCGAGACCTCCGCCGAAACAGCCGAGAGTAAACGCAATGACTTTAATTTTGAAGGTGTTGATGCCCATCATCTTAGCGGCGACTTCATCATCACGGACAGCGCGCAAAACTCCGCCGAAATTGCTTCGTAACATGCAGACCGTGCAGAGCAGAACTATTCCGAGACAGCTCCAGCTCATAAATAAAGTCGTGTACGCCGGAATACCTTTCAGGCCTAACGAGCCGTTTGTAAGTCTCGCGGTATTCGTGATTAAAATTCGGATTATTTCAGCAAAGCCGAGCGTCGCAATCCCTAAATAATCCCCGCCGAGCCTCAAGACAGGCAGCGCGACTAAAAGCCCGAAGAACGCCGCGACAAGTCCGGCTATTATTAACGAGACTATAAAAGGAGCATTGACATTCAAAAGCCACGGATAAATGTCCTCTAAAATCCACATGGAATTTTTTTGCGCCGGGCTTAAGACTAACAAGGCCGAGACATACGCGCCTATAGCCATAAATCCTGCGTGGCCAAGCGAGAACATTCCCGTAATTCCGTAAATTAAATTGAGGCTTAACGCTAAAATTGCATTGATTGCGATTAAGTTTAATATTCGCTGCCAGTAACCGTTTAATAATTCGGGTGCTTTATCGAGAAAGAAAGCGAATAAAACTACAGCTATTATCGTGAGAATTAAATTTCTTACGTTTCTCATTAGATTTTATCCTCCAGTTTTTCGCCTAATAAGCCCGTCGGCCTGAACAGTAAAATTAAAATCAAAAGCAAAAATGCAAACGCATCTTTATAACCTGAAAGCGTCGGGAAAAATGCAACTGACATTATCTCAACGAAGCCGAGAATTAATCCGCCGATCATTGCTCCCGGTACTGAGCCGATACCGCCGAAAACAGCCGCTATAAATGCCTTAATTCCCGGTGTCATTCCCATGAAGGGCTCAACTCTTGGATAACGCAACGCCCACATTATGCCGGCGACCGCAGCTAACGCCGAGCCAAGTCCGAAAGCAAGAGCAATTATTTTATTGACTGACACACCCATCATTCTTGTTGTCTCGATGTCAAAAGAAATTGCACGCATGGCCAAGCCCGGTTTTGTGCAGTATAAAAGCCATAACAAAGCACCGACTAATAAAAACGCTACGACGGGAACTAAAATTCCAAGCGGAATTAATCTAACGCCGTTTGAAAATTCTATAGGCTTCATTAAAATCGGAGGCTGGACGACAGGGCGCGGCATTCCCGTGAAAACTACGACAGCAAAATTTTCAATGAAGAACGATACGCCGATCGCGCTGATTAACGCGGAAATTCTCGGAGCTTCACGAAGAGGCTTATACGCTATCCTGTCAACAAGAAGTCCGCAGATTGTCGTTAAGATTATCGCGATTACAACACCCACGCCCCAATTTAATTTATAAACGATCGTAGCAAAATACACAAAATACGCGCCGAGCATAAAAATATCTCCGTGCGCAAAATTTATTAATCGCAATATTCCGTAGACCATCGTGTAGCCCACCGCGACAAGTCCGTACAGCGAGCCTAAACTCAGGGCGTTTATAAAGTGCTGGACAAAAATATTTAATTCCATTTATTTTAATTCGGGGTCAGGAATTTTTTTAACTCCCCGCCTGCGTCGGGCAGGCTAATTCCTAATCCCTAACTCCTAACTGAATTAAACTTCCGGGACAACGATGCCGACAAATGTTTTTTTGCCGCCCTTAATCTCGACGATGCCCATGTCCTTTTCTGCGTCATGAGTGGCGTTGATTGTCGTCATGCCCGTAACGGTCGGAAGGTCTTTAATCGTCTCAAGAGCATCGCGGATTTTCGCAGGCTCTGCGCTTCCGGCTCTCTCGATTGCGTCCTTCAGCATGATGTAGCAGTCATAGCCGAGTGCGCAGTTTACGTTAGGAGCCTTGTCAGGGTGAATCTTATTCCACTCTTCAGTGAAAGCCTTTGCAGTCGCGTTCATCTCCGGCATTGACGGATCATAAGCGAACGTCGTGTGCATGAAACCTTCTACAGCGTCGCCGCCGAGCGTAACGATCTCAGGGTTATCCATTGCATCAGCTCCGATAAATTTGAAAGCCGCGCCGAGTTCTTTGGCCTGCTTCAAAACGATCGCGCCTTCAGCAAAATATGCCGGAAGGAAAACGATGTCGGGCTTCGCGTCGATTAACGCCGTGAGCTGTGCCGTGAAGTCAGTGTCGCCTGACTGATAGAAGAGGCTCGCAACGATCTCTCCGCCCATCTTCTTGAAAGAATCTCTGAAAAATTTTCCAAGTCCTACGCTGTAGTCGTTCGACATGTCAACGAGAGTCGCCGCACGTTTGAAGCCTAAATTTCTGAAAGCGTAAGTCGCCGCGCCTGCACCCTGAAAAGGATCGATGAAGCACGCACGGAAATAAAATTTCTTGTCGAGAGTTACAAGCGGGTTTGTGCATGAAGTTCCGATTACGGGTATTCCGGCCTTCTCTGCAACTTCTCCGCCGGCCATAGCAAGCGATGAGCCGTAAGTGCCGATTATGGCGTTTACTTTGTCGTTCTCGATTAAACGTGTAACGGCATTGGCTGCTTCGACTTTGTCGGACTTATTGTCAACGATAATTAATTCGACTTTCTTGCCAAGTATTGTGGGGTTGAGGGTGTGAGCGAGCTGCGTGCCTTCGAGTTCAAGCTGTCCTCCAAAAGCGTTCTGGCCGGTCAGGCAGTTGAACACGCCGACTTTGATTGTGTCATCGTCAGCGGACGCGGCAGCACAAAGCATTAACACGAGCATTAACGCCGCTAAAAATTTCCGCATAAAAAAACAACTCCTTATATAAAAATGAAAAAAGTTCTTGAATTATAGCACGCTTTATATTTGGGAGAATAGCCGTGAAATTTTGCACGCTCTATTCATTTTCGAAAATTTAACGTAAAATAAAAAATAAAAAATTTTAGAAGGAGTAAAAAATTTTCATGTGAACAACTGAAACATTCAAAGAGCGTTGCTTTTTGTTGTTGCACTCCTGTTTTTATGCGGGGGTGATAGATAAATAAAATAATCTTTTTAGGAGGTTTAATTTTTCATGGACAAAATTTTAACGTCCAAACATGGCCCTTGGCTCGCCGGAGGCTTCATCGGTTTAATCGCTGTCGCGCTTGCAAATTTAGGCAATCCCGGCAACATGGGTTTTTGCGTGGCTTGCTTCACTCGCGACATCGCCGGAGCTTTAGGTTTTCACAGAGCCGGAGTCGTTCAGTACATACGTCCCGAAATTCCGGGATTCATTCTTGGTTCTTTTCTATCGTCATTAATTTTCCGTGAGTATTCGCCGCGCGGAGGTTCTTCGCCTGCTGTACGTTTCGGGCTTGGAATGTTCGCAATGCTCGGCGCGTTAGTCTTTCTCGGTTGTCCGTGGAGGGCTTATCTGAGAGTTGCCGGCGGCGACTGGAATGCCCTGTACGGTGTCGGCGGATTGATCGTCGGCGTTTTCATTGGGATTTTATTTTTGTGGAACGGCTTTAGTCTCGGAGCTGCTGAAAAAAATCCTAAGGGCGCAGGATTAATTATGCCCTTGATAGCGATCGCACTGCTTGCGTTTTTATTCTTAGCTCCCAAGTTCGGCGAGAACGGCCCGATATTTTTCTCGACGAGCGGTCCCGGCTCACAACATGCGCCGATATTAATAGCACTCGCGGCAGGATTGATCGTCGGCTGGCTCGCACAGCGTTCAAGATTTTGCACGGTCGGAGCGATTAGAGATTTCTTGATGATGGGCGACGGGCATTTACTGAAAGGCATAATAGCGTTCACTCTCGTGGCCTTCGCAGGAAATTACGCGCTCGGAAAATTTAATCCGGGCTTTGAGGGTCAGCCCGTTGCTCACACGAATGAATTATGGAACTTCTTGGGCATGGTGCTTTCAGGTTTAGCCTTCACGTTAGCAGGAGGCTGCCCTGGCCGTCAATTAATAATGGCAGGCGAAGGAGACTCCGACGCAGGAATTTTTGTAATCGGAATGTTAGCCGGAGCGGCAGTGGCTCATAACTTTGCGGCGGCTTCGAGCGGAGCAGGCATTGGGCCTATGGGAATACATGTAACTATAATCGGCTTAATCTTCTGCGCGTTCGTGGGAATTTGTTTCAGAGACAGGGGGTAATTTTTATGAGCGATGTTATAACTGTAAACGCATCGGGGCTTTCATGCCCTCAGCCGGTCATGATGACGAAAAAGGCACTTGCGGATTTAACGTCAGGGCGCGTTGAGGTTCTCGTAGACACAGCGACCTCGCGCAACAACGTCTCGCGCTTTGCTCAAAATAAAGGCTGGAGAGTCAGCACTGAAGAGCGCGACGGCGGCTATAAAGTAATTTTAGAGAAATAATTTTTTTCTTCCTAACTCCTAGCTCCTCAAAGCATAAAAAAACAGCGAAAAGACTGATCCGCAAAATCATGTTCTTCTTCACTGTCCTTGCTTGGCTGCTCTTTTGAGCTTCATCCGTCTCATGAAGCAATGTTAGTACGAGTGTTTTTATATTTTTCAAATTAGGGTACAACACCCCTCACGTTGTTCCTATTTTATCACAGCTCTTTTTTATTTATTTTTTACTCTCTCAAAATTTTTTCAGCTTGTTAAACGCAAATTAAAAATGTAAAATTCTATGGTTTGTCCTTTAATCTTAGGGCAGGCATAAAATTTTAGCACCTCACGTAAAATTTTTTGGAACGTGAATTTCAATAATAAATTTCAGTTTTGAATTTGAATAAATAAATTTAGAAAGGACAAAATTATTATTATGCAGTTCGTTTATGCATTGGTTTTTTTTATGGCCGGCTCCGGTGTCAGCTTCGCGGCCTTAAAATTTTGGGATAATTCGCGATTAAACAGCGTGGACAATCAGATAGCGAACAGGCTCAAAGATTGCGAAGAAAGAGAAGAAAGAATAAAGCAGTCAAAAGAAACAGAGGCCCGCGCAGAAGTCAGCCGCATGAGACAAGAAGCTCAAAAGGATATTAAGGAACGCCGCAACGAAATTCAGCGCACCGAACGAAAACTCGAACAAAAAGAAGAAAATCTCGACAAAAAAATTGACAGAGTTTCACGCAAAGAGGACGAGCTGAGAGTAAAACACGAGGAAATTGAAAAACGCCGCGCCGCTTTAGAAGATGCCATTCAAAAACAAGAAGAAAAACTTCAAGAAATTGCCGGAATGAATAAAGAACAGGCCCAAGAAATTCTTCTCAAAAAAGTAGAACAGGACGCTAAACACATGCTCGGAATGAAATTAAAAGATCTTGAAGAAATTTATGCACGCGAAGCCGAGAAAAAAGCACGCGATATAATTCTCGGAGCTATGCAGCGGTGCGCCGTCGAAAGCGCAGGGGAAAGCAGTATCAGCGTCGTGCCTTTACCCTCAGAAGAAATGAAGGGACGCATTATCGGACGCGAGGGACGAAATATCAGAACGTTTGAAAATTTAACGGGCGTTGATTTAATTATTGATGACACCCCCGAAGCCGTAACCCTCAGCAGTTTTGATCCGATACGCAGAGAAATTGCCCGGCGTGCTATGGAACGCTTGGTCGTTGACGGACGCATTCACCCGGCGCGCATTGAGGACTTAATCGAAAGAGCCGCACGCGATATCGACGACGAAATGATCATCGAAGGCGAGAATGCAGTTATGGAAATGGGCATTAAGAACATGAACAATGAATTAATGCGGACGTTAGGACAGTTAAAATTTAGATTCAGCTACGGTCAAAATGTTTTGGCCCACAGCATGGAAGTCGCCCAGATCGCCGGGATAATCGCCGCAGAACTCGGCCTCGATGAAGAGACAGCGCGGCGCGGAGGACTTCTTCACGACATCGGAAAAGCTATCGACCGTCAAATTGAAGGCCCTCACGCTGAAATCGGAGCGGATCTGGCAAAAAGGCTCGGCGAACGTCCCGAAATCGTCAGCTGCATAGCGTCTCATCATGATAATCTCGAAATTAATTCAATTTATGAAGTCATTGTCGCAGTCGCGGACGCTATCAGTGCCTCAAGGCCCGGTGCAAGACGTGAAAGCCTTGACGCTTATATTAAACGCCTCGAAAATCTTGAGCAGATCGCGCAAAGTTTTGAGGGTGTGTCGAGTGCTTACGCCATTCAGGCCGGACGCGAGGTCAGAGTAATTCTCAACGCCGCACAAACTGACGAAGGCTCTGTTCATAAACTTGCGTTTGATATTGCCAAGCGCGTCGAAGCAGAACTCAAATATCCCGGACAAATAAAAATTAACGTTACACGCGAGACAAAAGCTACAGAATTTGCAAAATAAAAATTTAGAAAAAAGTAAAATTAAAAAATGAAAATATTATTTTCAGGCGATGTCGCATGGAACACGGGCAGGGCGGCACTTGCGGCTGCTCTTCCGGAAATTAAAAAAGATTACGGAAGTTTTGACTTCACGATTATAAACTGCGAGAACGCTGCGCACGGAAAGGGCATGACCGAGAGAATTTTTAATGATTTTATTTCGCTCGGCGTTGACGCTATGACATCAGGCAATCATATTTGGGACAAGCCGGATTTTTTTTCAATGCTCGACGCGGAAACGCGGGTCTTTCGTCCTGCAAATTATGCGCGCTCATGTCCCGGACGCGGTTACGGAATTATAGAACGAAAGGGAAAAAAACTCGGCATTATAAATCTTGAGGGGCAGGTCTTTATGCCGCCGATCGATTCGCCTTTCTCATGTGCTGATGATATTGTCGAAGAATTAAAATCGCAGGGCGGTGAAAATTTGCCGATCTTCGTAGATTTTCACGCCGAAGCTACTTCGGAAAAACAGGCTCTCGCTTATTATCTTGACGGTCAAGTCAGCGCAGTAGTCGGAACTCACACCCACGTACAGACTGCGGACGCGAAAATTTTACGGCACGGCACCGCTTATATCACTGACGCAGGAATGACGGGAGCCCACGATGGAATTTTAGGAGTTAAATATGAATCAGTTATGCAGAAATTTTTAACGGGGCTTCCTTGTAAATTCGAGGCAAGCGAGGACGGAGCAGCCTTCAACGGAATCATTATTGAAGTCGATGAAGTTACGGGGCTCGCGCTGAATATTACGCCTCTTCAGATTTTTGTTGAGTGAAAAAAAACTCCTAACTCCTAATTCCTAATTCCTAACTGCATTTCTTTGCCCACGCTCTGACAGCTGCAACAGAATGATTTTCTAATTCTTTCAGCCTTTTTTTATTTTGCGCGGCCAAGTTCGGAAAATTATTTTTCATTACTGACAGAACCGGGACTAAAACTCTGGCATCGTCAGAAGATAAAAGTTTTCTTAAAACTCCGGCGTTCATGATTTTTTTCTCCGGCCAGCGTCTTAAAATCACAGCAACATCATCGGGCCTAACATACATTAAAAAACTTTCCATGACATCAGCGTCAGCTTCGTTGCCTATCAGCGCGGTTATTAATCCTGTCGGAAAATTTGCGGCGTTGTTCGCTGCATCGAGTGCAATTAATTTTTTTGCGCCGTCCTCAAAAGGCAGAGAGTTTATAATTTCCGCGAGTCCCTCATCAATTTCTTTTTTGTTCAGAACTGCGGCGAAGGCTCTGCGAAATTCTACGCGGTTGACTAAATTCCCGGCATGTTTCAAAGCCGCGTTAATGACTTTAGGATTTTCGGACTTCAATCTCAAAATCAAAGCGTCCATGTCTAAATTTTCAAGCCCTGCCCGGCCGGGATAAAAAGATTTCAGCTCGGCTTCATATTTATCGATTATCGCGTTAATTTTTTCGTCATTTATTTTATATTTTTTTCTGTCGCTGTAATAATCAAAAATATTTTTATTTTTATCGGTCTGTGAATTTAGCGCGTCAAGCTCTTCGGGCGTGATACTCTTCAAAAAAGTATACGCGCTCGTTATCTGCTTAAATCTATAATCGCTTCTTGAGCCTGTTATGTCCGGGTGAAGCTCTCTTGCTAATTTTCTGAAAGCCGCGTGAATGTCATCGGCAGTCGCTCCGGCATCAAGCCCTAAAGTTCTAAGGTTGCTTAAAATTTCTGTGTTGTTCATTTTTTTATTATTGATTTAAGAATTATATTTTCTTTCATGCTGAAGTGTCAATAAAACTTTATAAGCCCTACAAAATTTTTTAAGAGGCCCGGAAAATTTTTTGATTCTATTTTTTTTATCAGCTCTGTGAATTTTTATGACAAGCAAAAATTTTTGAAGTTTTTGTAGTACCCATTGTAGTCCCCAAAAAATATTTTTATCATGAAAAAAATTATTCTTTGAGTATTATATAACAAACATTAATTTTTTGAAAATCTTTTTGCTATACTTAATGAAAATTAAATCCAAGACCAGAAAATTTTTCAGAAAAAATTTTTTTAGAAAGAGAGTTGTTTTTTTGCCGTGAATGACTTTGAAAAAAGGCTCGCAAAAAATTATGATGAGCTTAAATGGCTTTACTATGAACTCTACGGAAATGATAAGCAGGCTTTTGATTACTTCTGCTCAATGTTAAAAATGTGCTGGGAGTCGCGCAACGATTTATTAAAAGAACTTGACGAGGCCCGCGAAAAAGTCCCGGACTGGTACGCAGGCAATGATATTTTAGGAATGATGCTTTACACCGAGTGCTTCGCAAAAAATCTCAAGGGCGTTAAAGAACATCTTGATTATATTCAGGAATGCGGAGTTACTTACCTTCACTTAATGCCGCTGCTCGACACTCCTAAAGGCCGAAGCGACGGCGGCTATGCTGTCTCGGATTTCAGAAAAGTCCGGCCCGATTTAGGAACGATTGAAGATTTAGCGGACCTGTCGGAGAAATGCCACTCGCTAGGGATCAGCGTATGCCTCGACTTCGTTATGAATCATACGAGCGAAGATCACGAGTGGGCAATGAGAGCGAAGAAGGGCGAGAAAGAATTTCAGGACAGATATTTTTTCTTTGACAACTGGGAAATACCCAAGCAGTTTGAGCAGCACTTACCCGAAGTTTTTCCGACCACAGCTCCGGGAAATTTTACTTTCAACGAGGAATCCGGCAAGGTCGTTATGACTACGTTCTATCCGTATCAATGGGACTTGAATTACAGAAACCCCGTCGTCTTTAACGACATGACCGAGAACATGTTATTTTTATGCAATCAGGGAATTGACATTATAAGGCTCGACGCTGTGCCTTACATCTGGAAGACGCTCGGAACAAATTGCCGCAACCTTCCGCAGGTTCACACTCTCGTGAGGATTATGAGAATGGCCGCTGAAATTGTCTGTCCCGGAACTTTATTGCTCGGCGAAGTTGTAATGGAGCCTTCAAAAGTTGTGCCGTATTTTGGAACTGTCGAGAAGCCTGAATGTAACATGCTCTACAACGTAACGACGATGGCAAGCACTTGGCACACCGTTGCAACGAAGGATACGCGCCTGATGAAGCACCAGTTAGCCAGCGTCTTTGCTCTTCCTAAAGAGTATGTGTTCTTGAATTATTTACGCTGCCATGATGACATCGGCTGGGGACTTGATTACGATTTTTTAAGAAATTTTGAAATTGACGAAGTCGCTCACAAAAAATTTTTGAACGATTATTTCAAAGGGGATTTCAAAAATTCGCCCTCACGCGGTGAAACTTACAACGACGCTCCCGAACTCGGCGACGCCAGAATGTGCGGAACGACGGCTTCACTCTGCGGACTTGAGTCAAAAAATAAAGACATGGCCGTAAAACTTGACACAATGCTTCACGCATTCTTATTAACCCAGAGCGGCATACCTGTTTTATACAGCGGCGATGAAGTCGGACAGTTAAACGACTACACGTATCACGACGACCCTGATAAATCAGCGGACAGCAGGTATATTCATCGCGGTGCTTTTAACTGGAAGAACGCGGAGAAACGCCGCGACAAAAAAACACCGGAGGGAAAAATCTTTGACGCTCTTCACAAGATGATTAAACTGCGCGACACCCGGTCGGTGTTCTCGAACTCTGCTGACACTTGGCTGATCGAGACGGGAAATGACCACGTGCTAGGGATTGGAAGATACTACGGCGAAAAAACTCAGAAAGAAAAAATGCTCGCGTTCTTTAATTTCAGCGACGAGGCTCAGACGTTCACGCCCAACGAAAATTTAGGAGACCCGTTTAATTACAGCGACATGATGACGGGCGAAAGGTTCACCGATAAAAATTCCGGCAGAATAAAACTTGAAGGCTATGAATTTAAGTGGCTCTTAGCGAATTTATAGTTAAGAGTTAGGGTTTTGTTTTTACTTCCTAACTCCTAACTCCTACCTGTTTATGTTTAATGTATTCCGTGAAACATTCCGGGATTGTCTTCCTGAAGGTCATTTGCTCTTTCGTAGCCGGGTGAACGAAACTCAGCTTCCATGAATGTAAATAAACCCGGCCGAGTTCTGACTCTTCCTGCGGTGCTCCGTAGACAGTATCGCCGACAAGAGGACAGCCCAGCGCGGAAAAATGTACGCGGATTTGATGAGTCCTTCCCGTGAATAATTTGAACGTTACCATCGAAATATTATTTTTTGTCCAGAGAACTTTATAGCCCGTTAATGACGACTTGCCGCCGAGAACGACAGCCATCTTCAAAAAATTATCCGGGTCTCTGTCGAGCGGGCCCGATATAGTTCCTTCGAGCCTCTTGGGTCTTCCGTGAGCAAGAGCGATGTAATTTTTATCGACTTTCCTGTCAGCAAATAATTTCTGAAGATCCTTACTCATTTTTTGAGTTCTTGCCACGACCATTAAGCCCGAAGTCCCGGAGTCAAGTCTGTGAACTATTCCCGGCCTCAGCCAGTCCGTTAATAATTTTAATTCCGGGTAGCGGTACACGAGACCATTAACGAGAGTGTTGCGCCAGTTGCCCGGCGATGGGTGAACGACAACACCGGCAGGTTTATTAATCACTAATAAATATTCGTCCTCGTAGACGACTTCAAAATCAACCGGCTCGGCTCGTAAATACATCGCATTTTCAGAGACTTGGACATCAACGAGAAATTTCTCGCCCTTCTGAACATTCATTGAGGCTTTCAGTTTTTTTCCGCTGCTCCGTACGTGCCCGCGCTTGATTAAATTTTGTACGCGGTTGCGGGTAAATTCGAGTTCTTCAGCTAAAAATACGTCGAGCCTGTCAAAATTTTCTTCGGCTGTAACTTCTATTTTTTGTATCGTTGTCATTTTTTCATAATCTCAAAGGCTTTTTCAAAGTCAATAAACTTTAACAAAAAATTATTTTCATCTCGTTTCAAAGCCTCCATTGAAGCTCTGCGGCATATCAAAGAAATATCTCCGCCCGTAAAATTTTCGCTCATGTCCGCAAGTTTTGAGAGATTCACGTTTTCATCGAGGGGCTTTTTGCGCAGGAGAATGTCAAAAATTTTTTCGCGTGTCATTGTATCCGGCATAGGCAGCTCAAATTTTAAGTCGAACACTCCCGAATTTAATAATGCCCTGTCGATTAAATCAATCCGGTTTGTCGTAGCTATGACGGTAACGCCGTTAAGCTCTTCAATTCCGCGCATCTCCGCCGTAAATTGTCCCGTCAGTCTGCTTTCAGTCGAAGCGAACTGTGAGCCCGTTCCCTCTGAACGTTCCGGGAATAAATTTTCAATCTCGTCAAAGCATATTATCGAGGGCGCAGCCTGCTTTGCAATTCTAAAAATATTTTTTAGAGTGCGTTCGGATTCGCCCAAGTAACGTGAAAGAACATTCGCGCTTTGAACGTTTATAAAGTTCACTCCGCTTTCATGGGCCAGAGCCTTAACGAGCAAAGTCTTTCCCGTCCCTGAAGCCCCGTGCAGTAAAATTCCGCGTGTTGCCTGAATACCATAGCGTTCAAAAATTTCAGAGCGTCTCATCGGCCACATAACGGCGTTCATTAATTCGTCTTTGATATTTTCAAGCCCTCCAACGTCTTCCCAAGTTGCTTCAGGAATTTCAACGAAGACCTCGCGTGTTGCGGACGGCTCTGTCTCTAAGAGGGCGTTTAGAAAATGTTTCATGCCGACCTCTAAATTTGAAATTTTTTCGTAGGGAATTTCCTGGCTTTGAAAATTTACGTAGGGCAGAATATACCGGACACATGACATTGCCGCTTCTTTAGCTAACTCTTCGAGGTCGGCCCCGACATAACCGTGAGAGAGGTCAGCAATTTTTTTCAAGTCTACGTCTTTAGCCAAAGGCATTCCGCGAGTATGAATTTTTAGAATTTCCAAGCGTCCTTTTCTGTCAGGAATAGGAATAGAAATTTCCCTGTCGAATCTTCCCGGCCTCCTCAAAGCAGGATCAAGAGCATTAGGAATGTTCGTAGCACCGATGACAATTAACTGTCCGCGTGATTTTAATCCGTCCATCAGGGCCAAGAGCTGCGCAACGACTCGACGCTCAACCTGTTTTTCTCCGCCCATGTCCTCGCGCTTAGGGGCGATCGCGTCAATCTCGTCAATAAAAATTATCGAAGGCGCACGGTCTTGAGCCTCCTCAAAAATTTTCCGCAGACGTTCTTCGCTCTCGCCGTAAAATTTGCCGATTATCTCGGGCCCGGATATATGCGTGAACCATGCGTCAGTCTCATTGGCAACCGCCCGTGCTATTACTGTTTTGCCGGTGCCCGGAGGTCCGTACAGAAGCACGCCGCGCGGAGGCTGTATCCCTAACTTCTCAAAAATCTGCGGAAATCTTAACGGCAGCTCTATCATTTCGCGGACTTTTCTAATTTGCGAGCTTAATCCGCCGATGTCCTCATAAGAAATTTTATGGACGTGTTCAGCGTTCGAGGGCTTGAGAATATTCAGATAAGTTGACTTGTTAAAAATTACAGTGCCTTCGGGCGTTGTAGCGTTGACTGAAAAATCGCAGACCCTAGTCCCGAAAAAATTTACCCGTATTCTGTCGCCCGTCCTCACTGCTTGGCCCTCAAGCATGGAAAGAATATAACTCTCGTCTTTTTCTTTGTCGGTAAGTTTTACGTCGCCAAGCGGCTGAATCGTCGCGCTCCCTGCGAAATGATGATTAACCGCGCTCTCAACGTTTATCATCTCATCGAGAGAAGTCCCTGCGTTTTCTCTTATAAGCCCGTCAATTTGAATGACATTGCGCCCGACTTCCCTGTCTCCTGCACGAACCCTCGCCGGAGTCGTTTTTCGTCCCGTGATTTCGATTAAATCACCTTCGCTTAAATTTAACTCCGCCATGTCGTCAGGGTGAATACGCGCAAGACCTTTCATAGCGTCGCCGGAGTAGGCTTCTTGAACTTTGAAAATTTTTTGCATTTTTTGGATTTATTCCCTTCAAGTTTCAGTGAACTGCCGCACAGAAGTGGCGGCTTCTTAAATATCTGCTATTATTTGTCGAAGTGCTGAAGATTTGGCCGCTTTCAACACCGAAAGTATTATATAATAATTCAAAATAATCTATTCTACGCTTATAGAAGCGTGAGTTTTCTTGTAAATTATAATAAAATATTATCAAGATAATTGATTCGTTAAAAGGAGGAATTTTTTTATGAAAAAATTTATGGCATTCCTATCTATAGTGGCCATTTCTTTTTTTCTTCCCGGCTTTCAAAATGTTTCACACGCAGGCGTTAAAACAAAGGCCGCTTTAATTTGCATGAACTGGTCTGACTTTCACTGGATAAGAATAAAGCACGGAGCATTGGCACGTGTTGAAGAACTTGCCCTTCGCGGACATGATATTGATTTAATGTGCCTTGCGCCGGAAAATTACGACATTGAAAAGCAGATAGAAATGGTCCGTCAGGCAATAGAAGCAAAGGTAAAATACATTATCATCGCCTGCACAGATCCCGAAGACTTAAACGGCGTTCTCAAGGAAGCTTCAGACGCGGGCATAAAAATAATTTACGTTGACTCTCCGGCCACATTCCCGGCAAGCGTAACTTATGCGACCGATAATTTTTCAGCAGGAGCTGAAGTCGGCAGATACTTGAAAAAAACTTTAGAGGCAGACGGAATTTCTAGCGGCATTATCGGAATAATTAACACTAACGAAAATTCCGAGTCATGTCATCAGCGCGTTGCTGGATTTATATCCGAATTAAAAGATACAAAATTCATGTTCGTAAGTCAAAGTTACTCTGATACTAATTCATCAAGAGCTAAAGAAATCGCAAAGGGCATGATTGAAAATGGCGTTGCCGCGATTTACGGAGTTGATAACTACGCCACAATCGGAGCCTCCGCCGCAGTAAGAGAAGCCTCACAGAACAGCAGGAAAGCTTATTGTGTCGGCTGGGACGCTTCTGACGAAAATGTTGAAGCTGTTGAAGACGGAAGTTTATCTGCGTGCCTGATTCAAATTCCTTGGAATATGGGAATAATGGCTGTATCTGCTGTCGTTGAAATGGAACAAGGCACCGAAATGAAAGGATTATTTTCAGAGTCGGGCTATCTCCTCGTTACAGAGAATAATGTTAAGCTTCCCGGATATTACTCAAGAGAATTTTAACCCTTCTGAACAATGAAAAGGAGCAAAAATTCATGAAAAAAATTTTTTTAGCTATTTTAATGATAATTTCTCTGGCTTCCTGCGCATGCGCAGCTGCTAGCAACAGGCAAAGCGTCGGAGTTCTTGCGCAGCTCAACATGACGGAAAGTGAATACGAGGCTTTCGTCATTGACGGAAGAAAAAATTTCGGCTGGAATTTTTTAAGCAGCAGCAACACCGAAACTTTCCTCTATTATGACACGCTTTTGGCGATGCAGTTAGCTCTCAACAGCCGTGAGGTCGCGGAGGTTCAGCTTCCCGAAGTCGTAGCCGAATATTTATTGAAATCTAACCCTGCCATGTATACAGTGTCGTGCGTGTCCAGAGTCCGGACGACTTATCTGGCTATGGGGTTCTTAGAAAAAAATACAGCCTTGCGGGACAGATTTAACACGGCTCTGAACGCTCTCAAAGAAAACGGCACTCTCGAAAAACTCCGAAAAGATTACATCGAAAATTTTGAGGAGAACGGCGACAACCCCGTAAAATTTACAAAATTTGACGGAGCAGAAAAAATCAAAGTCGCTTTGACGGGCGACCTGCCTCCTATCGATTTCGTTGCGTCCAACGGAAGCCCCAGAGGCTTCAACGTCGCAATGCTTGCAGAGATCGGCAGACAGTTGAAAGTTAATTTTGAAATATCCGAAATAGAGGCAATAGCCAGATCCTCCTCGCTCGCTTCCGGAAGAGCTGACGTTATTTTCTGGTACAAAGGCACGGAGGACAGCGACGTACAGCCCGATATTCCTCCCGGAGTCATTTTATCGGAACCGTATTACAAGTGGAATAATTTTTTACACATCAAGCTGAAGTAAAAATAATTCAAAGCCAAAAAATAAATTCTCGAAAAAAAATTCTGGAGTTTATTTTTTTTTGCGCCTCTTAAAAAAATTATGAACGCTGAAAAATTTTAAGATTTCTGTAGTCCCCATTGTAGCCCCCAAAAAATAATGAGGAGCCGATTTCGACCCCTCATTATTTTTTCTCCTAACTCCTGTGAAAATTATATCACTGTTTCGATTATCTTACATGTCTGTCTTTTTTACTCTGCCTGAACAGCCAATCACGGAGCGCGTCAATTTTATATGCGTAATCGAACGAGAACATATGCTCCTCTGTTCCGACAGGGACTCCGGCAGGAAGTACTGTGCCACTCCTAAACTGAACGAAATTCGCCAGCGTGTTGCCCATTAAGACCGTGTTCATTGCCTTCGTAAAATCTGCCTGCGACATTTTTGCGTCCCAGCCTATCGCGCTGCTGAAAGGTATCCTGCTGTTTCTAAAAAGCGACTTCAAAGCATTCTGCCCTGTTGAAGCCCTCTGGTCTCCTTCAGCAACAATATAGAAAAATTTTTGTCCCTTCAATCCGTCAAGCGCACGAACATCCCACTGGCCTCCGACAAAAATTTCCGCCGCAAATAAATCAGGATTTTTCGCCGCCATAACAAGGAACGTCATACAGCCCATCGACTGCCCGGTCGCATAAACCCTGTTCGGATCGACTCTGAAGCCTGCGATTAATGCGCGGACTAAATTTTCAGTGTTCTTAATGTAATTCGTTATCGTGTAGCCGCTATGGTCGTCTAAAATTAATTTAGGATATTGCGGAACAACGACAATACATTTCTTCTCAGCCTGTTCCTTCTTCGTCGCCCAGATTATTCCGCCGTAACCCTGACGCAGAGGTGCGTCCGCACCCTTTCCTACGACGCTTCCGTCAGCAATAAAAATTACCAGCGGATACTGCCCGTCGCCGGGATAATCATCGGGCAAAAAGACATTGCACGGAATTTCAAAATCTTTGTTGCTGTACGTCATCGTCTGGAATTTCGGGAGTGTCTCCTCTATCATTGCCTGAAGCTCTTTATCCTGCGTCTTGTCAGGATACGGCAGCGCCGCCGCAAATACCGGAAGGGCGTAGAGCATCATAACCATAATCGCAGCAAAAATTATTTTTCTTTTCATTGCAGTCCTCCTAAATTTATGTGAAAAAATAAAATTAAAAACAATTCTAATTTTTTTTAATGTATAATTTTAGTTAAGTATAACAGAATGAAAAGATAAAGTCTGTAAAAAAAAATGACGCATTTTTGATACTTGACCCGTCAAATAATTTAGAGTTAAAATTTTTGCTCGACTTAGAAATAAAAAGATGATTTGATTTTTTTGAAAGCAGGAGGATTTCATGAGCAGTGCAACAGAGGAAGTAACCAGACGAAATTTGAATAAATTACGCCGTGAAATGGGGCCGACAGTACGTGAAGCAATGGACGATCCGTCCGTTGTAGAGGTTATGCTGAACCCCGACGGAACAGTTTGGACCGACAGGCTCGGAGCAGGCATGAAATATCTTTGCGACATGCCCGAAGTTCAGGCTCTTCAAATGCTGGGAACTATCGCGCACATGCTCGGCACTGTTATCAACGTTCATAATCCTAAAGTTGAAGGAGAACTTCCAGGCGACGGCAGCCGTGTTGAGGGAGTCATTCCTCCCGTCGTTCCTAAGCCGTCTTTTAACTTGAGAAAGAAAGCGTCGTCGGTCTTTTCCCTCGAACAGTACATTCAAAGCGGACGCGCTCTGGCAAGCGATGTCGAAATTTTGCGCGATGCCGTAAAAAAACGCAAAAATATTCTCGTGGTCGGCGGAACAGGAACGGGCAAAACAACTTTTGTTAATGCTATCCTCAATGAGATTAAATTGCTCACGCCCGGACACAGATTATTAATTCTTGAAGATACTCAGGAGCTTCAATGCACCGTTGATAATTACGTTGCAATGAGGACAAATGATGAGATTTCCATGCAGGATTTATTAAAGATAACAATGCGCCAGAGACCCGACAGAATTATCATCGGCGAGGTCAGAGGCAAAGAAGCCCTCGACATGATTAAGGCATGGAACACAGGACACCCGGGAGGGGTTTGCACCGTTCACGCTAACGATGCGCGTGCAGGTTTGTTAAGAATTGAGCAGCTTATTTCGGAAGTTTCGGAGACACCGATGCGCGAACTTGTAGCGGAAGCTATTAACGTCGTCGCGTTCTTAGTCAGAGACCCGAAGATCGGGCCGAGACTCGCTGAATTAATCGCTGTCGATGGTCTTACTGAACACGGAGATTATATCTTCAGAGACCTGCGCGAAAATAATAACGGTAATTAACGGCGGGGATTTTGAAGTTTGAATTTTTGAAGTTTCCGCTATTAATTAAATCTAAATTTTAATCAAAAGGAGTTACTTTTTTATCATGAAAAAAAGTATTTTCTCAATTCTTTACGCTCACAGAGTAACGTTTATTGCAGCAATGTTCATTTTCGTCATCGTCTGCGCTCCCTTCGCGGCAAACGCCGGTACAGCTACTGACCCTACAACCGACACGGCGGTACCGTGGACTAAGGGTCTCGGTGAATTTACCAAAGTTCTTTCCGGTCCTACAGCCCTTCTTGTTTCAATGATCGGGCTTTTCTTCGCGGGCGGCATTTTGATTTTCGGAGGCGAGCTTGGAAACTTTGCGAGAATGCTCATGATGGTAGTCATCGTAGGTTCATCGCTTACGGGAATTTCTGCCCTCGTACTGAAGTTTGTTCCTGCTGCGGGCGGCTGCGTACTGTTCTAAAATTTATTGCAGTAGATGGACGAAAACATTAGGATTGCTCCCATAAGAAGGAGTTTGACACGGCCTCAGCTGATTTTCGGCTGCGACCGTATCCCTTTTCTTTTATTGCTCTTGGTCTGCATGGGAATGGGATTTACGGGCGGAATTGCGGCCGGCAATTATCTTAACGTTGTTGTAGCTATTGCGCTTTTTATTGTAGGAGTCAGATTTCTCGGCAGTATGGCAAAGTACGACCCTGACATGCTGAAAGTTTTTCAGCGTGCCATGAACTACAAGGACGCCTATTCAGCAACATCAAGGGCATTACACCCTGATAAACAATATTGATTTTAATTTAATTTTTAATTGATTTAATTTAGGAGGGCTCAT
>JAFSXR010000058.1 GCA_017443985.1 Synergistaceae bacterium | reverse complement strand
TCTGCTGAAATTCGCTCATTCCCATTTTAGAGTCGTCGAAGATTTCAAAGCCCGTAGTGCCGCCCTTAGGCAGGCCCATTTGAGCAAGAGTTAAGCGCGTCTCGTAAATCGCTCCGCCGGGCATTAAAATTGCGTTTGCTTTCGGGTCAAGACGGTAAGGCAGATTATTTTCTTTTAAGTAGTCAACAATGGCCGCCTGATCTCCGACTTCAAGACCGGCGTATAAAGGTTCGTAATTCGTCGAGCCAGTCATAAAAATTAAAGCCCCAAGACCTCCAAAAACAAAAAGTACCGCTAAAATTATTGACGCTCTCTGCCATAGTTTTAACGAGGCCCAGAAATTCAGGAATGAGGCTAACCAGCGTCTTATGCTGTCCATGATTTTTTACGCGGCTTTAACCCGTAATTCTCGACAGGGCCTGATAAGCGTCAAGAAATTTGTTGCGCATTTCCATGACGAGCCGCAAAGCAGTATCAGCTCTCGAAGATGCCAAGACTACTTCCGAAATGTCATCAACATCGCCGATCGCCATGTCGCGTATTTTTTTCTCTGCCTCCAACTGTAAATTATTTACATTTTTAATTGAGTCCGAAAGCATATCTTCAAACGACACTCTCGGAGCTTCCTGCGAGATGTCCCGCTCCTTCAAGGGATTTGTGTATGTGTTATAGACGCTCTTGGCTGTTCCCTGAGTTCCGTTTTTTTCGTATACATGTGAAAAATCTATTAAAAGACGCTCCATATTAAATAATAGGCCTCCCGGTCAGATAATTTATTTTTCTCGCTCCTTCGATATGCTTCATAATTTTCAAATTTTATTTTAATGATGTACTGCTAGGAAAGCCGGCTCCTTCTTCCTGAGGCCCACCGGTCATAAAATTCTTTTCGTCCCTTCTAATTTTTTTATCACGATAATTTTACACCCTTTGCTTTTATTTTTAACACGGGTGCAAAAATTTTTTTGATTATACACTATAGCTTGTGTTAGAAAAAATAAATTGCTGCGGTCTTTTTTCTTGTTTGCATTGAAAGATTTTAGCGTCTATAATTTTTATCGTTCAAAAATTTTTATAGTGTAAAGAGAAAATTATTATGCCTGACGAAATTAAATTTACGGACGTAAATGACATAGCAGCAGAAACAGTTGCACAGCTTTCTAAGTCCGCCGAGACGGAGCAGGAAGAAAATAAAAGTGCAGCACCGGAATTTCTTGCTATTAAATCGACTTTCACTCCCAGTCGCGGAGATATGGGCGGGGGGTTCTGCGTAATATTTGAAGGAAAGACCGGCAAGACCGTTTTCCAAGTCTTGTGGCTTGCCAAGCCTTACGCAACCGGAGTCATGATTGAGCCCTCAAAGGACTGGCGGACGTTCGTCAAAAGGCTTCCGCAGTTAGGGCCGCTGGAAAAAGACTGGGGCGAAAAACTTCAGGAGCAATTGAAAGAAATTTTAACGATACCCGAAAAGAAAAAATTATTTGAAAATTACGCGAAGGCGAAATTGAGACAGCTCGACAGCATTATACGCAGAAGTTTTGAAAATACGGCGCAGTGTGTTTTCAGTTCTGTTATTGATGTCGAGCCGGTGGCACGCAACGAGCTTGAACGCGCTAAGGTAATAAAGCCTCTGCCGCCCAGTGCCGAAGAGGTCGCCCGTCAGAAACGCGAGCAGGAAGCACGCGAGAGAGAAGAACGTGAAGCAAAAGAAAGAGAAGAAGCCCAGAAGGACGGAACTTTTGAGGGGACTTTGATAATGTGCACGCCTGTTCTTGACCCGGTGAGGGGCAAAGCCTCTTCAACGTTAGTGCCGGGAGATATTATCGCGGTCGGGATTGATGGCGAAGGAACGAGCGCACTCGTGAAAAAATTTCTCGATGAAAATAATATTGAGCCGGTGTTCCCGATTGTCGAAATTAAAGACACAAGCGGCAAAAAATTTCTTTACGTAAAGATAAGCGACGAAATTCGCGGAATAGTAACAATAACTAAGGACATTAAAATAAAAACTAAAGACGACAAACCTAACGAGCCCCCTGCGGCGAGTCTTTCATTCTTCGGAGATATATTTTTCTTCGGAGTTTTGGGAATGGCTCTTATAATTCTTCTGCTCGTAATTAGATATTTTTTCCTACGCTAAGAAATAGCATTTTCTTAAAAATAAAAGTAACTTCTTAAAAAAGGCAGCTCTCTAAAATTTTTGGGAGCTGTCTTTATTTTTCTTCTCTGTTGTATAATTCGAGAAAAATTTTTTTAACTG
The DNA here is from genome assembly GCA_017443985.1 of Synergistaceae bacterium. Taxonomy (GTDB): domain Bacteria; phylum Synergistota; class Synergistia; order Synergistales; family Aminobacteriaceae; genus JAFUXM01. The sequence goes on along the minus strand of JAFSXR010000058.1, from coordinate 5,453 downwards.
GAGGCAAAATTTTGGGAGCAGCGATCGCTATCACACTCGCACTTGTAATTTCAATAACGTTAAACGTAATTTTATTCACGCATAAAAAACCGGGAGGAATAAATCCGAGCCGCTCAATCAGATCTACAATTCTGGCAGGCATTGAAAACGTCAGCGAACTTGCCACGCTCCGCGAAAGATTTCAATCGATAGTAACTTTTTCCGACGGAAAAAAAATTCCTTTCGTCAATATAAATTTTCCCGGCACGACGAAAAAATTTATGCTCAAGTATTACGGCACGATAGTTTGTGGCTGTGATTTATCTAAGGCGCAGATTTCAGAACGGTACGACATAAACAGAGTGAGAATTACTTTGCCGCGCAGTGAAATTCTTGACATTTACGCCGACGTTCACAGCTTTGAAGTGTATGACCAGAGCGCGGGGATTTTCACCAGCGTTAAACTTGAGGACCAGAACAGGGAAGTTGACGCGGACCTTGAGAAAGTAAAAGCCCACTCCGTACAAAACGGAATACTCGCCCAATCTGACGAGAACGTGAGAAAAATTTTAACGTCCGTCGTGGCTTCAACGGGAATGGAAGCAGAAATTATTTTTACGGAAAAAGAACAGCACGCTGCCTTAATTAATAACGCGGCTGAAACTTTACAGCTCGTATGAACTACGCCGCAAAAATTTCTTACGTAGGAAAAAATTATTCCGGCTGGCAGATTCAGCCTGACGCGGTCAGCATTCAGGAAATTATCGAGGAAGTTTTAGAAAAAATCGCCGGGCATTCAGTGCGCCTGACGGGGGCCGGACGGACTGACAAGGGAGTAAACGCATGGGGGCAGATCGCGTCGTTCAAAATGGAAAAAATTTTTGAGCCCGATAAATTACGCCTCGCAATAAATTTTTATCTGCCGGAAGATATTAGAATAATGAAAATTTTTATAGTCCCCGAAGATTTTAATGCACGCTACAGCGCAATTTCACGAGAGTATAAATATTTTATATGGCACGGCGCAGTGTGTCCGCCCATGCTAAATAATTTCGTGTGGTGGCGGAAGGGCAGGGCGTGGAACATGGAGCTTGCTAAACGTGCCTGCAAATTAATCGAGGGCCGGCACAACTTCAAAGCTTTCTGCCGAGCCGTCGAATGTCCTGACGACCCTTTTAGAACTATTGAAAGCCTGAAAATTAAAAATCGCGGCAGACTTTCAATAATCAGCGTAAAAGCTCCGTCGTTCCTAACTAATATGGTCAGAATAATAACTGGAAATATAAATTCAATCGCGCTTGAAAAAAATTCTCTTGAATGGCTCGAAAAATTATTGACAGGCAGCGAAAGAAGCGACTCCGCGATGACTGCTCCGGCCTGCGGCTTATGGTTTTGGAAGGTTATTTACGGCGAGGAGCTATGAAAATCAATCAATTAATTTTTTTTCGCTAGGACGGTATTATTTTTGCCCAAAATTTTTGCTTCCGTCATAGCGTCGTAAGCCGCTCCGATAAAATCATTAACTCCCGCGTAACTTCCGCTTTGCAGGTCCGAAATTCCTGCGCTTATCGAAATTCCTTGAGCCTTTTCGCGTACCTCGTTCGCAAGCACGACAGCCGCCGCCCCCGAACAGTGCGACATTATTAAAAACTCGTCGCCGCTCCAGCGTGATATGACGCTCTTGGCCCTGCTTGAAAGCGTGCGCTTCATGACAGCCACGAAGCCGCGAATAGTCCTGCTTCCTGCTGAATATCCCATAGTTTCATTAAGTGCCGTAAAATTATCTATGTTAATCATTATCAGGCTCAAGTCCTCTCCGCTCCGTATAGCCCTGCCGAACTCGCGCAGGATCATATGCTCAATGCCCCTGCGGTTTAATATTCCGGCAGAGCTGTCAAAAGTTAAAAGCCTGCGGAGCTGTTCATGAGTTCTTTTAATTTCCGTGATGTCCTCAAACGTCAGCATGACGCATTCTAAATCGTGCCATTTAATCGGTGTTGCGTGAGCTTTCAAAATTCTAAACTCTTCGGATTTTTTTTCAGGAAATTCGCTGAGACTTTCATCTAAAAATAAATCTTCGCAGAAATTTTCATTGACATAAAAATCAGGTATGCGGCCCTCAACGCTTCCGGCACGTCTGGAAATAATTTTCATCATGCTGAAATTTCCGACAGGCTTAAAAATTTCTATGATATTTTTCCCCGTTAAATTTTCTTTTGAGGACGCGGAAAAAAATTTATTTGCCGCAAGAATTAAACCTTTTTGGTTTACTACGCACGCTCGGAACGGAACGGCCTCTAAAATTTCCGGGTTGCTTTGAACGACGGGCGGAAGATTTTTTGCAGGTTCGGCAGAAATTTCAGAATTTACCCGGACGACAACGCCGTCAATTTTTTTATGATTGCTGCGTAAGGGCGAGGCTGTGAGCTCCCAAATTTTTCCGTGCTCAGAAATTTCTATAGCGTTGGCCTCGCCAAGACACGCCGCAGTCAAAATTTCATGAAAGGCTCTGTCAAGTTCTGTTATTAGCGGCGGATAATTGCTCCCTTCCGTGCATTTATGCCCGAAAATTCTAGCGGCTACGGCTTTGTAGCCTGCGGACGCATATAATAATTTGCCCTTCAGATTTATTATGCAGCAAAGAAGTCCGGGACAACTGTCTAAAATTCCGCTCCAACTCTCCATAATTTTTTTATTTTAATTTTTAATCACTATAGCCGTTCGGGTGGGTCTTATGCCATTTCCAAGCACTTGCGATAATATCTTCCATGCGCGTAATTTCCGGCTGCCAGTGTAAAATTTCATGAGCCTTTGTGCTGTCGGCCACGAGTTTAGCCGGGTCCCCTGCGCGACGCTCGCCGATCTCTACGGCAATGTCCCGGCCTGTTGCTTTTCTTGCGGCGTTAATCATTTCCATGACGGAGTAGCCGTCTCCGCTGCCGAGATTGAAAATATTGCTCTCGCCTCCGCTGCGCAGATATTCAAGTGCTAAAATATGCGCCCGCGCCAAATCTTCAACGTGAACATAATCGCGTATGCAGGTGCCGTCCTTTGTCGGGTAGTCGTCGCCGTAAACGGTAACATGTTCTCTTTTTCCTAAAGGGACCTGTAAAATTATCGGGACTAAATGTGTTTCGTGCCTGTGGTCCTCGCCGATTGAGCCGTCGTGCCACGCTCCTGCGACGTTAAAATACCTCAATGAGACGTAGCGAATATCATGACGTTTGCTGACCCAGTGCATCATTTTTTCCATGATTAATTTACTTTCGCCGTAGGGGTTTGTCGGCTTTGTCTCGTCAGTTTCGAGAATTGGAACTGTTTTAGGCTCTCCGTAAGTTGCCGCGCTCGATGAAAATATTATTCGTTTGACGTTATTTCTCTGCATTGCTTCGAGTAAAGAGATCATGCCGCCGACGTTGTTATCAAAATATTTCAGCGGCTGTTCGACGCTTTCGCCGACCAGTGAGAACGCGCAAAAATGAACTACTGCCTCAATTCTATTTTCAGCGAAAATTTTGTCGAGTAATTTTCCGTCGCGGATATCGCCCTCATAAAATTTTACGTCCTCAGGGACTGAAGCCCTATGGCCTGTGTATAAACTGTCAACAACGACCACGTCCTCGCCCTTAGCTTTGAACGCTTTGACGTTGTGTGAACCGATATAGCCTGCTCCTCCGCAAATTAATACGGACATAATTTTTTGCCTCCCTTAATAAAAAGTTTATGTTATAATACTTTAATCCATTCAATAAAAAATCCAGAGAAAAAATATTTTGGGGACTACTTTGGGCACTACAAAAATCTTCAAATTTTTTTGACTTCATAAAATTTTACAGCGTCGCTAAAAAAAATAAAGCTGCAAATTTTTTTCGAGCCTCTGAAAAATTTTTCGAGCCCTAAAGTTTTAAGCGTAAAAAATTTTTCTTACCTGCGAACGTTCGGGATCGGATTGAAAATTACGTCGCCGACCTCGACAGACATATCGAAGCTGCTTTTTTTGCGGCTCATGTGCATTTCGTCCGGCACCCTGACTGAAGACGGCTTTACCTCGTCATAAATGCTCGTCATCGCGCTTGAATTTTTATTTCTTTCTGACGCAGCAGGCGCGTGAAGTTCGACAGCGTCATCAACTCCGCGTGCCTCTAAAATATCTCTCTTTGCCCTTGACGTGAAAGCAGGCCAAGCCGCCCACCATGTATCAGTGCCGGGAGCGTTGAAGAATATCGTGTTGTCGCCCTGAGCCGCTGAAAAATTTACGGGCTTGATTTTTTTCTTAGAAGTGTCCGCCGCCTTAATCCAAGCAAACTTTCCTCCGAGCCAGGCATCTCCGCCGGGCTTATCAAAAATTCCAAGCTCCTTTGATTTTAAGCGCAGATAGCTCCTCGCTTCCGAATCTGTTCCGGCTGAAATTCCGACCCAGATTATTTTTTTATCCTTGTCGTTTTTTATTTCAACTTCGTCCTGCCAGCCGGGCGGAACACGCTCAAAAAATCTCACGAGCGAATTAATATCGGGCTTTGAATTTGCGTTCAGTTCGACCGCTGAAACAAGCGCGTAAAGTCCGCCGACGATCCTGTGTAATTCGGCGTTGTCCTCGACAACCGGCGCGGCATAAGCAGAACATGAAAAAATGAAAATTAACGGGAAAGTTAATAAAATTTTGCGCATTATAAATTGACCTTCTTTGCTATTTATTTGTTATTAATACCAGTCCTTTGCTTTCGAGCAAGGGAAAAATATTTTTACTTGGAAGTTTTGCGTCCGACATTTTTGCGGACGGAGTGATTAAAAATATTCTGTTCCTTCTGACCCATTGCGAAGCTATAAAATCAACGTTAGTAACGAATTTTTTTTCTTCAACACCGGGCGTTAAAGGCGCGTTTATTAAAACAGAATTTCTGAACGTGTAAAAATACAGCGACGGGTGATTGACTTCAAACTGAATGACAACATCGCTTGTATCTTGAATGGAGTCGCGGAGCTTTAAGCCGATTTCACGGACGGAATATAAATTTGACGTTAGATTAAAAATTCCGGCCAAAGGCATTAAGCACAGCAGAGCCGCCGCAGGAACGTTGCGCGCCCATTTTTTGCTTTGACGGGTCTTTGTGTAATACCAGCAGGCAAATAAAAATATTGCTACAGTTATTTCGTATGGAATTAACGACATCAGCGCGCCGCTTATCACAGGGAAAAATTTTGCCGTCAAAGGCAGGATTACAAAAAACGACGGTATCAAAATTAAAATGTTTAACAAAACTGCGTAACGCACCGGAAGCATTTTGCCCTGAAGCCAAAAATCGAGCCTCGTCGCAATTATTACCGACAGTGCCGGAGCTGAAGCCGAGACCGCTAAGACATCGCCGGAAAAAATTCCATAGGCTATAAAAGTTACCGCCCATATGAACATAAAAAATTCAGGAGATTTTTCAGCAGGATACTTTCTCGGAAAAATTTCAATCAATGCCTGTATC
>JAFSXR010000057.1 GCA_017443985.1 Synergistaceae bacterium | reverse complement strand
TTTACCGACACCGCGATTAAAATTTGACGATGAGGACTCTGCAATAACTGGGCCGATGCCTAGTGATTTTCCTGCACCGAAATTAAAACCTGCTCCGCCGGAAAATAAAAATGAATTTGATTTTGATGAAGATATTGAAAATTACGCTGACGAAGATTTTTACAGCGAAAATGTAAATGAAAATGTCCCGGCTCAAAAAGAAAATAAAAACGAAAAAGAAAGCTATGCCGTAGAAATAATTGACAGCCTCTTGGCCTCGATTGACGCAGGAGCTCTGTCAATGCCTGAAAAAAAACGCCCTAGCACTTCCGAGCGCATAACTCCCAGAAAAAACAGGCGGCCTCTTCCGGTCGTGATGTTCAGCCATGAAGAATTTGAGGACGCACCGAAAATGTCCTTTGGCACAAACAGCTCTTCAGAAAATTCAGGCTTCCCTCCTCCTATGGAGCTTTTCGGACCTGCTCCGAGTTTTGAACTTCCGGGAACAGTCTCAAAAAATTTCGACAAAGTTTCAAAAAATATAATCTCGACTCTAAAAAATTTCGGGATAGACACTTCCGTAGCCGATATATTATCCGGCCCGTCAGTAACGCAGTTTTTAATCGAGCTTGCGCCGGGAATGAAAGTCAATAAAGTTGCCGGGCTTGCCGATGATTTAGCGATGGCTCTTTCGGCTGTGTCAGTCAGAATTGAGGCGCCTATACCCGGAACACGCTACGTAGGCATAGAAATTCCCAACACTGAACGAAAAAAAATTACCCTGCGCAGCGTTTTCGAGTCCGAAGAATTTCAAGCTAACTCATCGCGGCTTCCGATACCTTTGGGAATTAAATTTGACGGAAAATTTTTAGTCAAGGGTCTTGAAAGTATGCCTCACTTGCTCGTTGCCGGAGGTAAAGACTCAGGGAAAAATACTTTCCTCAACACTTCCATATTAAGCATATGTTCGCAGAGAAAACCTGACGAGCTCGCTTTAATTCTCATTGACCCTCGACATGTTGAATTTGCTTTGTATAACGGGCTGCCGCATTTATTGACTCCGCCGATTTTCACGTATGACGAGGCACTGAAGGCTCTGCAATTAATTTTTGAGGAAATGGAGTCGCGCACGGCAAATTTCGTAAAGGCCCGTGTGAGAACTTTGTCGGCTTATAACAGAAAACTTCAAAAGAAAGACCGGCTGCCGGAAATTGTTATCGTCATCAATGAACTTTCGGACTTAATGTATCAGGCAGGGAATGAAAATGAAAACGAAATTGAAGATTTAATCGTCAGGCTTGCTCAAAAATCTGCGGTCGCCGGAATTTACATGATAATAGCGTCTCAAAGGCCGTCTGCTGATGTCGTAACGACTCTAATCCGCTCGAACATTTCTGCGCGTGCTGCGTTCAGTCTTGCGTCGGGAACAGAGTCAAAAAATATGATCGGCATCACTGACGCGGAGAAGCTCACGGGAAAAGGCGACATGCTCTTCAAAAATAATGAGGCTCCGGGAATTTTCAGGCTCCAGGCCCCGTACATAAACGGCGAAAAAGTTTCAGACTTCGTTGAATATTTAGAGGGCGCGTTGAAAAAAAATTAGCGATTCTATTTTTTGAAAAAAATTTTTGAAAAGGCCTCGTAACTTTTTTCAAAAGATCGTTTTGTAGGTGTAAAAGTAGTTGCAAAAAAATACTCTCTGAAAATTTTTCACGAGAGTATTTTTTATTCATTCATTCTCCTAACTCCTCATTCCTAAAAATAACATGCTACAATGAATTTTTAATAAGCGCAATATTTTTTAATGAGGAGGAAAAATTTTTTGGACTTGAATAATATTCATCGTGTTCATCTCATGGGGATCGGCGGCGCAGGAATGAGCGCGCTTGCAAAATTGCTCAAGGCTCACGGACTCGAAGTAACGGGCTGCGACCTCAAAGAACCTCATTACGATTTAGATTCAATTCCGTTTCAATTAGGACACTCAAAAGAACATATAGAAAAAATAAACCCCGACGCTCTGATTTTGAGCAGTGCCGTCAGTCATGAAAATGAAGAAGTCGTCTGCGCAAAAAATAACGGCGTAAAAATTTTCTCGCGTGCCCAAGCGTTGAGCTCGCTCTTTAATAATTATAACGGCGTGGGAATCGCCGGAGCTCACGGAAAGACAACCACCTCATCAATGACGGGATTAATTTTTTTACGCGCAGGATTAAATCCTACTGTCTACGTCGGAGCAAACGTCCCGGACATCGGAAGCAACGCGGTATCAGGAACAGGGAAAAATTTTATTGCAGAGCTTGACGAGAGCGATGGAACATTTGAACTTTTTCACCCGTCAGCAGCAATTATTACGAACGCCGACTGGGATCACGTTGACCATTACAAAACACGCGATGACGTTATAAAAGCCTTCACAAGATTTGCCGACGGAAGAAAAGAAAACGGAGCTTTAATAATCTGCGCGGAGGACGAGGGCGCGAGAAAAGTTTTCGATGAGTGCGATAAATCACGAGGAAAAATTATCCGCTACGGCTTCAGAAATAAAAATCAAAAAAATTTTGAATGGAGCGCGGACGAAATTCAAAGCACTCACGGCGGAGGAATAAGCTGCAAAGTTTTTCATGACGGCAAAGAACTCGGCCCCCTTGAGCTTTCAGTTTCGGGCGAACATAATATATTAAATTCTCTTGCGGCGGTCGCGGCGGCTTACGAGTACGGAGTGAGCTTTGAAAAATCCGCAGAGATCCTCAAAAATTTTCACGGCTCTGAACGCCGTATGCAGATAAAAGGAATTATTAAAGATAAAAATATTTTGATAATGGACGACTACGCGCACCACCCTTCGGAAATTCAAGCAACGTTGAAAGCCGTAAAAAATATTTATCCTGAAAGAAGGCTCGTAGTTTTATACCAGCCTCACAGATTTTCAAGAACTGCTCAATTTGCGCCGGAAATTGCAAAATCTTTGAGCATCGCCGACGAAATTTTTTTGCTGCCCGTATTTTCAGCAGGCGAAAAAGAATTTTCTCACAGTTCATCAGACGAAATTATAAAATCAGCAGCGAAAAAAATTACTCAAGTTAATTTCAATGACGCAGAAGAAAAAATAAAATCTTCGTTAAGGCCCGGCGATTTATTTTTAACAATGGGCGCTGGCGATGTCTATAAAATAGGTGAGGAAGTAGGAGGTAGGAGGTAGGAAGTTGTTTTTTTGTTCCTACTTCCTGCTTCCTAACTCCTACCTTTTTTTTAGGGTATAATTAACGAAATTTTAATAATTAATTTTGGAAATGCGTTATGTTATTTAGTGAAATACACTCTGCTTTACCGCATATAGATATAAAAGAACGCTGGCCTTTGTCCCCGTTATGCACTCTTCGCGCCGGCGGAGAGGCTGAATTTTTCGCGGCTCCAGATTCCATTGAGGACATGAAAGAAATTTTCAGCTTCGTCATGAAAAAAAATTGTCCCGTTTATATTATCGGCGGAGGCAGCAATATTTTATTTCCTGACGGCCTTGTCGAGGGAGTTGTAATCTCTACGGCGAATCTAAACTCAATCGAATGGCGCACGGATTTAACGGCTGATGTTGACGCAGGTTTCAAGCTGCCCATGTTAATGAAAGAAATCCGCGAAAAAAATTTAGCAGGCATGGAATTTGCGGCAGGCATTCCGGGAACTTTAGGAGGCGCGTTACTGGGCAATGCCGGAGCGGGCGGACGTGGTGTCTGCGAACTTCTTGACTATGTTGTAAGCGTTGAAGCTGACGGCGAAATTAAAACACTAAATCATGGCGACATAAATTATTCCTACAGGAAATGCTCGCTAGCTGACAAAAAGCGCGTGATAGTTTCGGCTCGAATGACATTCAGAACAGCAGCCCCGAAAGATAAAGACGTTCTCGAAAGTTTTTTATTGAGACGTGGAAGCCAGCCTCACGGACTTCATAACGCCGGCTGCACGTTCAAAAATCCCGAAGGTTATTCGGCAGGGAAATTACTCGACGAGTGCGGCTGTAAAAATTTAAGCGTCGGCGATGCAATCGTTTCTGACGTTCACGCGAATTTTATATTAAATCGCGGAAAAGCAACGAGCGCGGATATTCTTGAGTTAATAAAAATCTGCGCGAAAAAAGTTTATGACAGCACGGGAATAAAACTTGAGCCGGAAATAAAAATTTTTGACCCGTGTTTTTCTGTGCCGTGATCTATTGTGGCTAGGCGCAAAAAAAATTGGAGGCGTTTTCGTTCGAGGCTTTATCTGCTGGCTTTAATAGCCGGCATTGTAACTTATACGTGGCAGTATCGAGAATGGTTCGCCCTGAAAGGCTACAGAATTGAAACGCAGTCGAGCGCGATTGAGCAAAGATTATGGGAAATTTTCCCGCGCCGGTGCTTAACTTTTTGGCCTTATTTATTAAAAGATTCGCAGGGCTTGAAAGAATTTATGGAGCGCGACATGCCCGTAACTATTGAAACTCACATGGAAGGGCTCGGACGTTTTGTAACAAGGACGGAATGGCTCAAGGCTTGGGTGAAAGTTGAATGGCGCGGAAAAATCTGGTGCATATCTCGCGACGGGCGTATGTGGCTTTTTGAAAATGGCATAGGCAACAACGAAGAGACAGGAAATTTAATCTGGCGGATACCTGAACAAAAAAATAATGAAAATAATAATTCTCAAGTTCCGCTGTTCGGTGTTTTCAAGTCGCCTCTGCCTATAGAAATAATCGCTTCGTTTTTAACCGATTTTAATAGCTTCAAATGGTTTGAAAACGCGAGCGGAATTACTTTTGAAAGCCGAGCCGGAATGAATTTATTTATTCTGGAAATCTCAAACGGGACGCAGAAATTTGAGTTATATCTGCAGCCTGATAAATATCCCGGCCAAGACGTTGGACAGACAGTCGAGGATATTTACGAGAGACTTTTAAGAGAGGGCGGAAATCATACCATCGACGCGACGTATGAGGGGAAAATTTTGCTTCGTGGGTTATAATTTACAAACTAAATTTAATTAATGATTAGAAATAAAAAAATTTTTGTTCTAAATTTGCTTGACAATCTTATATAATTAAAAAGTTTTTTCTATACGAAGATGAAGAAAAATAAAAAGAAAAGTAAAGAAGAAAATAGATTATTTTAGATTTAACTGTTTAAGGAAGGGAACGTAAAAAAATGCCGGGAAAATCTGAAAGCCTTTTGGTGGGGCTTAGTATGGGAACAACGAAAACTACGATGATAGTGGCGGAGAGAAACCCCCGCTACCCCGATTCCGTGCATGTCATTGGTTTTGGAAACGCTCCTTCAAGGGGAATTTCAAAGGGTATTATCGTGAGTCTTCAGGACGCCCGGCAGTCCGTAATGAATGCCTTTCAGGAAACTCAGAGCCTAACTGGAATTTCGCCGAAAAGATTGAGTAATGTCATCGTGGCTTTTAACGCTATGGACGTTCAAAGCGAATCGACTCACGGAATGGTAACACTTGGCGGCAGGGCTTCAAAATCTGTTGAGACCAGCGACCTTAACCGCGTTATTGACCGCGCAAGAGATAATTTAGCTCTTCGCTCGAATATGTATTCTCTTCACATGATACCCACGAGCTACGAACTTGACGGAAGACCGATTGACGAGCCGTTAAACATGAACGGAAATCAATTAGATATGTGGCTTCAGACCGTTGCCGTGCCGATGACTTATGTGCAGAACGTGGTGAACTGCGTGCAGACAGCAGGGCTTGACGTTCGCGGCCTTGTCTTAAAACCTTTGGCATCATCTTTGGGCGCGGTCTATGAAGAAGAAATGAGAGCAGGCTGTATTTCAATCTGCATCGGCGGAGGAACTACGGGAATAGTTCTTTATCGCGGCGGGCGTGCTTTCCGAGTCATGAGCATTCCGATCGGCGGCGACCATATCAAGAGCGACATCGCTACAGTTCTTCATATACCGTTTGCAGAAGCAGAACATTTGAAGAAAAGAATTTTCACGACAAATCCAGAAGACCTGCGCCGCGAAGGAGTTGACGTTGACTTAGCTACGCAGGCTATACTCGCAAGAGTCGAGGAGCTTTTCGGCGAATATATCCGCAATGCCTTAGCAGAATGTACGCCGCAGCACTTTCCGAGCGGAATAATTTTATCCGGCGGAGTTGCTGAGACTCCGGGATTGGATTTGATGCTTGAGGATATGCTTCAAATGCCGGTTAGAAAAGCTGCCGAGCCCGTATATAAAATGCCGCCCGGACTTGATAACGCCGCATATGTCAGCGCGGCAGGGATATTAAGATTTCACATAATGACCGAAAAAGACCCGTATTTATTCATGGAGTCGGATCAGCTTCTGCCGGGACTTTCTGAACGTTCCGAAAAACGAGAGCGTCAGGAACAAAAACGCGCTGAACGCAAAGAACGCGACCGCGACCGCGATAATTATTATGACGATGAAGATAATTACGACGAAAACGACAGAGAGCCCGACGACGAATACGAGGACGAAGAGTATTACGAAGATGAAGAAGAAGCACCTCGTGAGAATATAGGCGAGTTTATCAGCAAGCTCAAGGACAGGTTCAAAAAATTATTTTAATAAATAAATAATATTTTAATTGAAGTCTTGTAAACTCGTGAAAAATAAAATAAAATTCTACGAGGAGGAGGAGAAATAAATTATGAATCAGGATCAGTTATTCAAGCTCACGGAAAGCAACGTAAGACAGAACGAAAAGATAGTAGTCTTTGGAGTCGGCGGAGGGGGCGGAAACGCTCTTAACCACATCATAGAGTCCAACGTTCAAGGCGTTGATTTCGTTGCAGCTAACACTGATGCAAGGGCATTAGATCAAAATCTGGCTCCCAACAAAATTATTTTAGGCGAAACTTTGACACGCGGACTTGGAGCAGGAGCAAATCCTCAAGTCGGAACGAACGCCGCAAAAGAAAGCATTGACAGAATTAAAGAATACATCACCGGCGCAGATATGCTTTTTGTTACGGCAGGAATGGGCGGAGGAACAGGAACGGGAGCCGCACCGGTTATCGCAGAAGCCGCACGCGACATGGGCGTTTTAGTCGTCGGTGTCGTAACTAAGCCGTTCGGCTTTGAAATGAATAAGAGAATGAGAACAGCCGAAGAGGGCATTGAAGTTCTTAAAAAGAATGTTGACGCTCTTCTGGTTGTCGAGAATGATAAATTGCTTCAGATTGACAACGGCTCAAAGATGAAAATCGTTGACGCTTATAAAAAAGTCGATGAGGTTTTGCGTCAGGCCGTTCAGGGCGTTACGGATTTAATTACGAAATCCGGCTTCATTAATCTTGACTTCGCCGATATTAAAGCGATTTTGACGGGCGCAGGCACAGCCATTATGGGAATGGGCGAAGGCGAGGACAGGGCAGAGAAAGCCGCAAAGAATGCAATCACATCGCCGCTTATGACCTTCCCTGTTACGGGAGCAAAAGGAATTTTGTTGAACGTTACTACGGGCGCGGAGATTCTTTTGGCCGAAATGTCAGCTGCCGCGAAAATTATTGAAGAGACCGCAGACCCGGACGCTCAGGTTATCTGGGGACATGTCATCGATGAAACTCTCGGCGAGAAAGTTCACGTAACTTTGATAGCTACTTTCCCGGAGGATGCTATGCAGAACCGTCAAAGGGCAGCAGCGAAAACAGTATCTCAGGACGCGCAGGCGCAGGCCAGACCGGCGGATTTACGTCAGCCTCCGCAGATTGGACAGCAACAGCAGTATCCCAAAACGGGCCAGACTATTTATGATATTTTCAACACAAAAAGAAACATGGCTAATCAGGGACTTCAAGAGGCAAATTTGACGACACCGAGCAATGACGGCGCATTCCCTGCATCTCAGAGGAAATTATATGACCAGCCAGCACTTTTCAGAAAGAACAGAAAGAACTGAGCATCGGCGGCCTACAGTCAGGCGCGGAATTAAAAAACGCGGAGTGCTTCCTTCATTCGGCGATATTATTCTGCCTGTTGTCGGTGTTTCAGCTGTTATTCTGCTCGTCATCTTTGGCCGTCAGTTTTTTTTGAACGGTCTTAAATCTTCGCCCGGCATTTCCTCAACGCGGGCTTACGCTGAAGCTCCGGCAATAATTGCAGAACTTGAAAGAAAAGCAGAGCCGGAAGCCGTCGTGAAAATTTCCGAGCCTGTCTCTGATGAAATTTCTCAGGCCAAGCCCGAAGATAAACCGGAGGAAGATTTATTTGCTCTTGCTGTGGCCGTTCAAAATCCAAAAAGAGAGACTGTTCAGCCGGGAGCTAAAACTTCACCGGCAGCCTCGAAGAAGACAGCGACTGCAAAATCTTCGTCAAATGCGACCGTAAAGAAATCAACCGCAAAAACTCAAACAAAAGGCTCAAGCTCTGTGAGTTCAAAGCAGTGGCGCGTTCAAGTCGGCGCGTACACGTCTAAAGCAGGAGCGCAGGAAGCGGCAAATAAAATTAAAAAGGCCGGTTATAGTGCCGTCGTTTATTCAAATCCTGCGTCAAAACACTTCAAAGTATGGGTGCAGGGCGGTGCAAGCAAGAAAGCTGCCGACAATGTCGTAAAGGCAATGCAAAAACTTGGATATAAGGGCAGTTTTTCTTTTCCTCCAGCAAAATAATTTAGTCCTTGTTCCTAACTCTTCTCCCGTTAAGAAATAAAAAAATCATGATGAATTTTGATAAATTTGAAGAAATTTTATACGCTCACTCAAATAATAAAATAATTCCCGGAATTGAACGAATTAAAAAATTATTAGACCGTCTCGGAAATCCCCAAGACTCTTTCAGATCCGTTCATATAGTCGGCACAAACGGCAAAGGCTCAACGGGCGCGTTTATCTCGTCTATTTTCCGCGAGGCCGGTTATAAAACGGGATTTTATTCAAGTCCTCATCTTGAAAGTCCAGGCGAACGGCTTTTAATTGACGGCGAAGTTTTGAGCCCCGAAGAATGGATTAAAGCCGCCGAAGAAGTCATAAAATTTATAAAGCCTGATGAGGAATTGCCGTCATATTTTGAACTTGTAACGGCGTGCGCGTTTTTTCTTGCCCGTGAAAAAAATCTTGATGTCGGAGTTATTGAGGCAGGGCTCGGCGGAAAATTCGACGCTACTAACGTTATGAATAATACGGCGTGTTCGGTAATTGCTTCGATTTCGATTGACCACACTGAATATTTAGGCGCGACGCTCGAAAAAATTGCAAGCGAAAAATTTGCGGTCGTGAAAAAAAATACTCCGGCGTGTTTTTCAGGTTATGACTCGTCATTAATTCCGATGTTCAAAAATTTCTGCGCGGAGTCTGAAGCGTTGCCGCATGTCTTGAGCGAAGAGGCCGGACTCGGAAATATAAAAATCTCGCCCGAAGGAAATTTTTTTGATTTTTGCGCGCCCGGTCTTGAATTAAAAAATATAAATACAAGTTTAATCGGCGATTATCAGATTAACAATGCGGCGTTGGCTTTGCTTGCAGTTTCTGAAATAAAAAATTCTTTTCCCAAAATAACCGAAAAATCAATCCGCGACGGCCTGAAAAAAGCTAAATGGCCGGGACGCTTGGAAATAATTTCGTGCGAGCCTTTAATTATTCTTGACGGCGGTCATAATTACGACGGCGTGAAAAGACTCTGTAAAAGCGTCAAAAGTTTATGGCCTGAATTAAAATTAGGCGTTGTTTACGCGGCAATGAGGGATAAAAATTATTCCGGCTGTCTTAAACTTTTGAGCAGCGAATTAAAACCGGCGTTCTATGCTTCGACAGTTCCGGGCATGACACGGGCACTGCCCCCTGAAGAGCTGTTAAACGCGGCAAAAAAATTTACGTGGCAAAATATTCCCGAAGCGTTTAACTTTCCTCAAGAGGCCGTTAAAAAAGCATTAAGCGATAAAAATCAGGCCGTCTTAGTCTGCGGAAGTTTATATTTAATTGGTTATGTCAGGGGAAAATTATTTTGAGTTCTAAAGAATCCTAACTTTTCCAAATTTTTATCTGTTCTAAAATTTTTTCGGCGGTCTCCTGATGTTTTTGCTGGTAAGTGTGGCCTGTGCCTTCGATAAAAATTAAATTATTTTCGTTTGCGGTCGGAATGTGATTATTTATGTTGCGCAGGAATCCGGCAGGGTCGCCGTAAGTGAAATTATCGTAAGTTCCGATTAAAAGCGCGCCGCTGTGAGTAATTTTTTCACACTGCGAAAAATCCCGGTCAGGCTCGACAAAAACATTATTCAATATTCCTGAGAACTGCCAGTCATACGCGGTATACGCTATGCAATTAACCCAGCCCATAAACGGAAAAGGAAGCATATCACCGCCGCGCCCGTGTTCGACCATGCTTTTAATTATGAATTTTTCGCGCCCCGTTACGCCCGACATCATGTAAGTCAAATTTGCAGGACTTAACAGAAAAAATTTTTTGACTCTTTCATCATGATGACGCGACAAATAATAAATAACTTTGTTTGCTCCAAGCGAATGGCCCGCGAGAATTATATATTTATATCCGGCCTGTTCTGCAAAATTCAAATATGCTTCGATGTCTTCGTCCGTGTATGAAAATCTTTCGTTCCACGAGCCTATAATTTCTTCTTTGCCCGTTTTAATATTTACAGTAGGAATTTCGCCGAAAGCGTCGTTAGTCTGAGCGTATATGAAATCAAAGCCGCCCCCGTTCAGAGTGTCGCCGAAATTATAATAAAACGGGTTTGAATAAAAATTTCCGTGTATTCCCGTTATCGAAATCATAACGGTGTCGGTGCCTTTGCTCTTCTCGCTCGAAAAAAGCACGCCCGTTAAAACGCTTCCGCGCTCCGTTGCTACTCGTATCTCGTGCATTTATGGCCTCGTGAAGAATAGCAGCGGTTACAGGAAACGCATTTTGACTCGCTTGAAATTTTTTCTTGAAATTTTTTCGGCAGGTCAGGCTCACAGAGCAAGGGTCTAGAAAGTGAAAGCATTTCGATTTTTGTTTCGTTCAAAATTTCGTTCATGAAGTCAAGACTTCTCAAACCGCCGACTAAAATAACGGGGGTGCCGGCTTCTTCCGCAAGACGCGCCGCAAAATCTGCAAAGTAACCCTCATTCTTATGCGGACGTATGCCGGGTACTGAAGTTCCGTTGCCGCTGACCTCGATAGAATCAATTCCTGCTTGAGAAAGCATTTTGCAGATTAATAAACTTTCTTTTTCATCGAGGCCGTTATACATAAAATCACTGCAATTTATTTTTATTGTAACGTGAAGTCCGGGAGCGGCTTTTTTAATTCCATCTAAAATGTCGAGTAAAATTTTTGCTCTGTTTTCCGTTGAGCCGCCGTAGTCATCGATTCTATGATTGACCGCAGGGCTTATAAATCTGCTCAAAAAAAAGAAATGAGCCGCGTGAATCTGCACACCGTCAAAACCTGCTTTCTCAGCTCTTACGGCGGCGTTGACAAATTTTTCTATCACTGAAGAAATTTCTTCCGCTGTCATTGCGTCAGGCTCGGCCTGAACATTTCCGCGATAAAATGCTCCCAATGCAAGCTGAGAAATCACAGCACAGTCTTGAGCGTGAATAATATCGACGAGTTTTTTATATTGCGGAATTAAAAAATCATCGGACAGCCTCATCATTCCGCCGAAATAAAAATCATTTGACGCAACACTCGTGAAGCCGGTTATTATTGTCCCTACTCCGCCGCGAGCAAGCCCGTCATAAATTTTATAAGTCTCTTCCGTGATAGAGCCGTCAAGCTCTGCAAGCCCCTCCCATGTTGCCGAACGGACAAGGCGATTTTTTGCACGAAGGTTATTTAATTCAACGCTTTCAAAAATATTTTTCATGCTGTTAATTATTTCTCTCCTGAAGTTTGATTTATAACTTTCGCGAAATTATAATTAGCAATAATTAAAAAACAAGAATGAAGATTTTTCTTTGCTGCTATAAAAAATATACTAACTAACGGAGAAAAATATGATGAATAATAAACCCCTGCCAAAAGAAAAAAATATTTATGATACGGACTGCCCGATACTCTACGCAATGAAAATAATCGGGCAAAAATGGAAGCTGCCTATTTTGTGGTACGTCGCGGACGCTGACAAGCAGACGCTGAGATACGGAGAACTTGCAAGAAAAGTTGTGGGCATAACCGCAACGATGCTGACGAAATGTCTGCGCGAATTGGAGAATGATAAATTAATCAAACGTAAGCAATATAACACTATTCCGCCGACTGTTGAATATTCTTTAACGAAAAGGGGAAGAACTTTAATCCCGGCTCTTGAATCCGTTTACAAATGGGCAGAAGAGCAAATGAAGAATAATTTACAGCATTAAAAAATTCATGCCTGCGGTAATGTCGCGTATGTGTTCAAGCTCCCAGCTTTGAGGGTCATTTTTTTCTTTCATTGTTATTCCGATTATGTCAATGCGCCAGAAGCCTTCCCACTCGATTTTATTTATAAATTCCCGTGAATATTTTATGAGGGTGTTTAATTTTCTTGGCCCGATTGAATCAAAAGGCGATTGAATTTTTCCAAACGTCCGGCAGCGGACTTCGATTACGGCAATTTCTTCGGGCTTGGCTTCCGTGTCGAGTGCGATTATGTCAAGTTCGCCGTGATTAATCTTGTAATTTCGCGCTAAAATTTTCCAGCCGAGCGAGATTAAATATTCTGCGGCTATGTCTTCGGCGAATTTTCCAAGCGACTGAGCCTGCGTCATTGCTTTTAAGCGGCAGTTTTATAATCTATGACAGAAATTTCCTGCGTGAGTTTTTTTGATAACTCAACAATTTTTTCTAATTTTTCAGCAACGTCATCTGTAAAAAATTTTTCGCCGCACTGCTCACACTCAAGACACGGAACATTTTTAATAATAATAATGCAGTCTTTATAATTTATGACGTGAGCCGTTGTAGTTTCAACATTAGTTTTATTTTTACAAAACATACACATAATTATTTTCTCCTTGTTTTCATATCTTGTTCAAATTTATTTTTTGAGGGATAGTAAGCTGTAATTATATAAAGATAATCTCCGTCCGTTCCAGCAACAACATGAAGGATTTTATTTTCAGATGTCGCACCAAAAATCAAACAGCTTGGATTAGGAAAATCGTCAGGATAATCTTCTATAATTTCACCGTTGAGGATACAATTTTTAACATCAGCACGTTTTATATCACGTTCTCCCATTCGTTGCAAACAATGACTAGTCCATAAAACTTTATTTTTCTCAAAAAATAGTTGTAAATCATTTATTTTCAATTTTATATCGTTCCTAATTCATATCATAGTAAATTATTTCTGCCCGGCTTCTTTGTCGAGCTTATAGACCCACGCAAGCACACGCGCAACAACTTCGTACAGCTCCGCAGGAATTTCCTCGCCAAGCTCAAGCGAAATCAACGCCGACACGAGCGCAGCATCTTCGACAATCGGAACATCAGCTTCAACAGCGCGCTCAATAATTTTTTTAGCTATAAAGCCTTCGCCCTTAGCAATAACAGTCGGAGCGTTCATTTTTTGATTGTCATATTTTACGGCGACGGCCTGTTCCCGTTTTTTATCCTGCAAAGCCATAACTCCTACCTCCTACTTCCTACTTCCTAACTCCTGCCTGAATTAAACAGTAATGTCAAGTCCGCGACCGGCTAATAATAAATCTCTTTCATGTTCGATGGCACGGAGCGAAATTCCTATAAAAGTTACGGGAAGCTCAAGCCCTTGAAGTTCTTTTCTCAAGTCTCTGCGCCTTCGTTCAATTAATTTGCAAGTCTCAAGTTTTTCAGCGTTGAGATTCAAGTTACAGCTCTTGCCGTCGCTCTCGACAAGTCCGCCCACCTCGCCAAGCACGGAGCCGGTTATCCCGAAGCCGACCTGCCAATATTTTTGCCCGTCATCTTCGGCTGAACGTCCGACAAAAATTTTTGCGGTCATGTTCTGCGATGCGTCATTGAGAACGGGCCAGAACGGTGCCGCTAATAATGCCGGGTTGACTTCGTTGCGCGGGCTTTTCATCAAAATTGACTGAGCCTGTAAAAATTTTGCTATGTCGTCTCCGCCCTCCTTCATGTCTCTTAACGCTTTGACGGGGTCTTCGCCTTTTGAAGTTCTGTTCTTTAATTCCTTTCTGATTCTGTCCCACATTTCCGTAGCTTCTGCGCCGTTCATCGCGGCATATTGAGAGAGTAACGCGGCATTTTCAAGCGTCATCGGAACATTACGCGCCCAAAGTTCTATGAAAGAAGAAAGCTGTCCGGGCTGTGAGCCTGATTTTCTCCAAGCGTCTTTAATCGCGCTTAATACTTCGCTTGAAAGAGGCAGACCGCGCATTAACAAAGCTGTAGCCAGTTCTCTGTCGCGTGGAGGGATTTGAGATAAAAAAGATAATTCGCCCTGCGATAACCTCAGCACGGGCACTCCGTCAGCTCCCGAAGCGTCCCAGACGGCGCGGAAATGTTCGCCGACTATTAACGAAATCGTAGCACGGGCGCGTAATTCCTGCGGCGTTCCGTTGACATCAACACGGACTAAATATGTTCCGTCCTCGTTCTGAGATAACACACTCCCTTCAACTAACATACCCGTCCTAATTCCGGCGAGTCGTGCGGCAATCTGCGAGGGCTGTTGGATTTGAGGCTGCGTGCTTATCTGACCCTGCCGTGCATTCGTGCTGATGTTCTGCTGCATCTGGTTATAATTCTGGTCTACATTGACATTAATCGAAGGCATTTTATACTCTCTCCAAAAATTTTAGGCAAAAAGTTTTTCTGTGTATGTCGCTCGTTCCTTTTTCTTTCACTGCGCTAATATGAAAAGCTGTCGGATAGCCTTTATTCTTCTCTAAATTATAATCGGGATATTTTTTTGCAAGGTTTATCATTAACCTGTCGCGCAAAACTTTCGCAACAATCGAGGCCGCCGACACAACAGGAATTAATTTATCGGCCTGAATTAAAGTCCATTGACTGAATTTTATGTCAGGAATATTTTTATTTCCGTCAGCAATGACGCAGTACGGAGCCGCGCTTAATTTTTCAGCTAATTTATTTACGGCGTTGGACATTGTGATTAAGGAGGCGCGAAGAATATTTTTCTCGTCTATTAATTTCGGCGAGCCTTGAGCAACGCGCCACAGCACGCCTAACTCCTGCATCTTTGCAAAAATTTTTTCGCGGGTGTTGTGTGAAATTAACTTTGAGTCTCTCAGCTTCATTGACAATAAAATTTCTTCCTGCTCCTGCGTCAAGTACACAGCCGCCGCAACGACAGGCCCGGCAAGCGAACCGCGTCCGGCTTCATCAGTGCCGACGATTAACCCAAGCTCCTTTAATTTTTTTAATTTATTTTGCGCTTCGTCAGATTCACACTTCAAAGGGAGTGATAAATCATTAAACAAAGTCAACTGCTCCATCGTCGTTATTAATCTCAAAATCGACTGCTCTTTGTCCGTCCGGGACTTCCAAGCAGACCGCGCCTAGCCTGCCTGATGAGAAAGCCTCAATAAATTTTTGTCCTGCCAATTCCATATTGACGCGGCCGCCGGAAATTAAACAGCCGTATTTTTTCCCGATGTATTCGAGAATTATTGCGGGACTTTCATTTTCAAATTCAATCGGGATTAAGTTTTGCATGTCATTGGCACACAAAAATTTTATTAAAGATATTGCGGCGTTCTCATGCCCTCCGACAACTTCAGCCTTTGCACAGCCGAGCCACGATAAAATTAAATGCGCTCCGGCTTCGGCGTGAGGGTCCAAAATACCCGGCGAATCTACGATTAACATTCCTTCGTTTTTGTACCAGCTCACGGATTTTGTGATGCCCGGAATATTTCCGACACCGGCGTTTGATTTTCCGATTAATGAATTTAACAGCAATGATTTTCCGACGTTCGGTATGCCGACGACAGCAAGCCTGACTTCACGGTGAGAGGGTTTGAATTTTAATATAGCTTTCTTGATATTATTTAAGCCGTCGCGTTTTCTCAAGTCAGCCGCGTAAGTATGCTTCAATGAATTTAGCCATGATTTTAATTTTTCCGGGTCGGCTAAATCTTTTCGCGACAAAACATGAATGACTGGTTTTATTTTCGCAAGATATTTTATTAACGGCGATGAAGTTGAAGCCGGAGCGCGTGCGTCCCTGACCTCAACAATTAAATCTAATTTCGCGGCAAGCTCGTTTAATTTTCTTGTTCCCTTTGCCATGTGGCCGGGATACCAGACTGTTCTCGGCATAAAAATTTATTTTGGAATACCTATCCGATTAAGCGGCCAATATCGGAAAAACACGGGACCTCTCATGTCCTCAATAGAAGCGAAGCCCCAGTAGCGGCTGTCCTGAGAGTTCGACCTGTTGTCTCCGAGCATAAAATATTTATCTTCGGGAACTGTGAAAGGGACTTGCGGAAAAATATTATTCGGCCTCATCGTGTAGCGGTCGTGATTTTTTACATACGGTTCGTCGGTCGGCTTGCCGTTGATATAGACAATTCCGTTTTTAATATCGACGACATCGCCCGGAATCGCAATAACGCGCTTCACAAAATCTCTGTCCCTGTCTACGGGATATTTGAAAACGTAAAGAGAGCCTCTAGACGGCTTAAAAAAATAATTCCAAAATTTAGCGACTAATACCCTGTCTTGAACTTCGAGCGTCGGTATCATTGAGCCGCTCGGTATCCAAAACGCCTGAACTATAAACGCCCTGATTATCATCGCGAGAATAAAAGCCCAGACTCTAGTCTCTATTGTCTCGCGCCACCATGGCTTTGCAGCTTCGGCCATTTAATTATTTTCCCCCTGTTCCTCAAAAAATTTTTCTATCTTGCCCATAACCCCGTTTATAAATCTTGCGGAGTCTTTTGTTCCAAAATCGTTGGCAAGCTGCACGGCTTCTGATATTGCGGACTTAGCCGGAAGAGTCTTTTCTATAAAGCCCTCAAGCGTCAAGAGCCTCAATATCGTTCTGTCAACGCTCATCATTCTTTCGGGCCGCCAGCCTGTAACAACGCGCAGTAAAACGCCGTCAATTTCGTTTTTTCTGTTCAAGACCTTCAAAGATAAATCACGGCATCGTTTTTTTACTTCGGGCGTGTCGTTTTTTGCGACATCGTCAAGATTTAAGAAAAGCTCAAGCGATGAATTAATTTCCTGCTCCGGGCAGACATCAAGCGAATATAAAAACTGAACCGCAAGCTCTCTCGACCTGTGAATAGCCTCAAACCTGCGGCCTATAATTTTCTTTTTTTTTGTAAATTTATTTTTTATTTCTCGTTTTTCTTCGGGCATGTTTTAACTCCTGATTTTTTTAGCAAGCCACACAAGACCTTTGATAGCAAACCACGCAGCCGCACCCCAGAACGCCGTCCAGAAAAAGCCGTTGAAGCCTGCCGTAATTATCACAGTTACGCATGACGCAATAACCGCCCACGTGTAAGGACTTTGAACAAGAGGCCACATTCCGCGCTCAGGGCTTGCCCATATGACAGAGGCTCTTATGCCGAGAGGCGCAAGAACTTCGCTTAAATGTTCCGCGACCTGCTTTTTAGTTTCCGTTTTCAAATCTTCGTCGGATATTACTATCATTAAGTCAGCGTCCTGCTCTTTCGGCGCAAGGGTTATGCTGTAAAATCTGAAGCCCGACTTCAAAACATAATCAGCAAAATCAAAAAGCCCCTCGTGTGATATTTTTATTAGTCCGTCGGGCGTGTCTCTCCATAGAAAATACATGTTCAGTCAGCCTCGCTGTAATCCGGTGAAAAAATTTCGTCCGGCTCTATGTTGATTTGAATATCATCGCCGCCTGCCGTGTAAATTCCCTGAACGTTCACGTTCACCGCTTGAACTTCATAGCCGGTGTAGCGTTCTAAGTTGTCTTTGATTTTTTCCTGAACGTCCCAAGCAATATCAGGTATCCTTTGACCGTATCTGACGAGAACGTAAGCATCTATTGAGATAAATCTCTGCGAATGATCAACATATACGCGAATGCCTCCGCTTTTCCGGCCTATTCCAAATTTTGAAACAAGACGGGCGGCTATTTTTATATTAGGTATTCCCTGAATAGTTTTTCTTGCAAGCTCCACTATGACATCTTCGGAGATATGAATAACTCCGCCGTCAGCCATTGAGTTTTTCCTTTCGTCTGAATCAGCCATCTTTGTTATCAGTTAGGAATTAGGAGGTAGGAGGTAGGAATTTTTTTATCCTCGTTCCTAATTCCCAGTCATTAATTATTTCTTCGCCCGTTCAAGATATGCGCCCGTGCGCGTGTCAACAACAATCTCTTCGCCGGGTTCAATGAATACCGGGACGGTTACGACGAGTCCCGTCTCAAGCGTCGCAGGTTTTCCGCCGCCTGTTACAGTGTCGCCCTTAAAGGCCGGGGGCGTGTCAGTAACTTTCATAGTTACGCTCTTGGGAAGCTCTATGCCCATGACCTTGCCCTCAAAAAATTCAATTTGAATTTCTAAATCATCGACAAGATATTTTGCCGCGTCGCCAAGAACTTGAGGGGACAGTCTCATCTCTTCGTAAGTCGCTAAATCCATAAAGACATAATCTTCACCGTCTCTATATGAATACTGCGCGGGCTTGTCCTCGTAAATGATGCGCTCGAATTTTTCGCCGGGCTTAAAAGAATTTTCAACGATTGATCCCGTCTCGACGTTGCGAAGTTTCGTGCGGACCACTGCTCCGCCCCTGCCCATTTTGTGGTGGTCATACTCTACAATTTCCCATATAGCGTCCTGCCAGCGGAGCTTCAAGCCTACATAAAAGCTAGTGGTGTCGGCTACCTGTGCCATTAAATAAAAACCTCCTGAAAAATTTTTTTGATTTTATTTTAAGCTAATTATATAACAACTGGAAAGAGTTAGGAGTTAGGAAGTAGGAGGTAGGAGTTAAAATTGAAAAACTAAATTGCAGGCATGTATAAAATTTTTACAGGCTTGTCCCCAAAATTAAAAACCTTTATGCCGTTTAATACCGGGAAAGCATGATAGGCAAAGTAATCGTCAGCGCAGTTCATTCCGTCGGCGTTTGATAATGAGGCGTGATAGTGGAACGGCGTTTCATCGACGACAGCTAATACCATGAATTTTTTATCGTTCTCAATAATTAGTCCCTCAGGTTTATCCGGCTCGATTACAGCTTCGTGCACATATTCTCCGATTGAAGCATAAAGTTCAAAATGTACAATCTCGAGCAAAATATTAATCATTAAAATAAGTTTGTTAGTATTGCCGCCTTCATGATAACGCCACTGCGGAAGGGGATAATCGACAGGAAAAGACGAGTAAAGCATATTAATTTCAGAATTTTGCCTGCGGAGGTCTCCAACGTTCATACGAGAATAAAAAATTTTATGGTCGCGGAAAAATTCATCATCGCAAAGTGCCTGGCGCGTCATAGAATTTGCGAGCATAGAAAAACATAAGAGTGGATTTGTTTTATACATGGAGAAGAAAATTTTTGTGAGGTTGTCTTTCAAAGATGCCGGATACTCGGCGGCGAACCGGCTCAAGCCGTAAAAAATATCATTAAGACCAAACGAATTAAAGTTATCATTTTTTAATTTCACAATAAAATCCTC
The DNA here is from genome assembly GCA_017443985.1 of Synergistaceae bacterium. GTDB lineage: Bacteria > Synergistota > Synergistia > Synergistales > Aminobacteriaceae > JAFUXM01. The sequence continues at coordinate 1,534 of JAFSXR010000057.1, read as the reverse complement.
CGAATTTATAAAATTTTGTTCTCGCTACTGAATGAGAACAGTCATTAAAAATGATGTCCAATATTTTATTTTTTTCATCAATAAAAATCAATAGGCAGTTCGGCATGATTATTAAATCAAATTTGAAGTCGCTGCAAAAATTTTCACAATAAACGGAAAAAAATATTTGGTATAAAAATTTTCCGGGCGCGTTAGAATTTTTTTGGCTCTTTAATTTTTTTGAGGCGGAAAAAATTTTTTGATTCTATTTTTTTGAGAAGCTCCGTAAAAATTTATGAGGTCTGAAAAATTTTAATGCTCTTGTAATTGTAAAAGTAGTTGCAAAAAAAATATTCCTCCCTCATAATATTTACAAAGGAGGAAAATTTTAATGTCGTTTATTATAAAGCGCGTAATAAATAATGCAACATATATTTATGAAGTAACAAGCTACCGTGATAAACAGGGAAGGCCCCGAAATAAACAGAAATGTCTTGGAAGATTTGACGAGGAAGAAGGCGTGCTGTTCTCATCAAAAAGAAAACTTCCGTCAGAAATTAAAAAAATCAGAACAATTACAACAAAAATAAAAGTTGTACACACGAAAAAAAAATCAGCCGCAAGCAAAACTAAACACAAGACTAAAACTACAGGCAAGACTAGGAGCGAAGAATGAGAGACTTAGGAGAAATTAAAGAAGAAATTAAAACACTAATTGAGGCAAAAAATATAAGAGAGCTGAGAACTTTTATAGAGGATATGAACGACGCGGACTTGGCCGATATTCTTGAGGGGCTTGAACCTGAGCAGAGCGTTATTTTGTTCCGAATGCTTCCCAAAGATATGGCCGCAGAAGTTTTTGCGCACTTGATACCGGACGCAAAAGAAGCTCTCGTGTCAAAGCTGACCGCCCCAGAACTCGGCGGAATTGTCGATGAATTATTCTTGGACGACGCGGCAGACTTGGTTGAGGAACTTCCTGCCGATGTCGTGAAAAAAATTTTAGAGAGCGCAAGCCCGGAGACACGGCGCGGAATTAATCAGCTCCTACAGTATCAGGAAGACACCGCCGGAAGCATAATGACGACCGAGTATATTTCTTTAAGGCCGGATATGAACGTCGAGGAATCTTTCAGGCATATACGCGAAGTCGGAATGGACAAAGAAACTTTATACACCTGCTACGTTACTGACCCTAAAGGAATTTTAATCGGCGTTGTTACAGTCAGGACGATGCTGTTATCTCAATACGCTGACAAAATTGCGGACATAATGACCGATACAAATTTAATCAGCGTCAACACGAACGACGACCGCGAAAAAGTTACGGAGCTTTTCCAAAAATATGACTTCATGGCAATTCCCGTCGTCGATTCACAAAATCATTTAGTCGGAATTGTAACGGTCGATGACGCTATGGAAGTCTTAGAAGAAGAAAGCACGGAGGACTTTCACAAAATGGCAGCCATTCTTCCGATTGACGAGCCTTATCTCTCAATGGGAATTGCTGAGCTTGCAAAGAAGCGAATAATTTGGCTAATGGTCCTGATGATTT
>JAFSXR010000056.1 GCA_017443985.1 Synergistaceae bacterium | reverse complement strand
GGAGAAAGAGGGCTATCCTAAGAGCGCGTCCGCAGGAATTACCGTAGCTTCTTCGACAATGGGAATGATTATTCCGCCGTCCACGCCTATGGTCGTTTACGCTATGGTCTCCGGCGCGTCAATCGGAGCGTTGTTCATGGCCGGAGCGGTTCCGGGAATTTTGATAGGAATTTCGCAGACCCTTTTAGTTTTCTGGTTCAGCGTCAAAAACGGCTGGCACCCAAAGCAAATTCCCTTCGACTCAAAAAGATTCTGGGGGGCAATGTTCGCCGGGATACCTGCGCTTTTAATGCCGGTATTCATAGTCTTATGCGTTTCGGGCGGTATCTGCACGGCCAGCGAGAGTGCCGGAGTTGCTGTGCTTTATAGCTTATTAGTCGGCTTCTTTTTATACCGCGAGCTCACGTTAAAAGATGTCTGGGTCGCTCTCAAAAAGACGTTAATCTCTTCGTCGTCTGTCATGTTAATCATCGGCTTCACGCAGATTTTTACATGGATTTTAACGATCCAGAAAGTCCCGGAGATTGTCGCAAACTTTTTCATGAGCATGAATATGTCAAGAGTGGGAATAGCATTAATGTTCGACGTTTTAATATTAATAATCGGGACGTTTATTGACGTAAGCCCGGCAATTTTATTATTAACTCCGATAATGCTGCCCGTCATGGAGCATTTCGGGATCTCCGCGCTTCAGTTCGGTGCGATGATGATAACGGGCTTAGCTATCGGTCTTGTAACTCCGCCGGTGGGAATGTGCCTGAACGCCTGCAACAAAATTAACCGTATGCCCGTTATAGATATTTTCAAAGGGGCTGCGCCGTATATTCTCTGCAACGTTATAGTGCTTATCGCGATAAGCGTCTGGCCGGAGCTCACTGCGTTTTTGCCGCGCCTTTTGGGATATTAACCTCCTAACTCCTACCTGAAAAAAAGTACCGGGCCCCTTCAAATTTTTTGAGAGACCCGGCGAATTTTAAGGAGATTGATTAGTGATCGTGTAGTGTCTAAAATTTAATGCCTTTGCTGGCAAAAACCTTCAAAATTTCGTTCTCCGACCTGTAGCCGACTTCCTGAGCAATCTCTTTTCCTGACGCGTCCCTGAAAATTAAAGTCGGGACGTAACGTATATTATACTTCTTCGCGATGTCGGGATTACTTTCAAGATAAATACGAGCCGTCGTGATCCTGCCTCTGTAATTATCGTCGAGCTTGTCCAGAACTTTTGACATCTGAGCACACGCCGGACACGTTTTCGTTGAGAGCATCGTTACGGAAGGAACAGCAGCACACGCCGCCGAACTCAGAACGAACACAACGAGCAACGCAGATAAAATTTTTTTCATAATTAACGCACCCTTCCTCGAAAAAAAATTTTTTTAACCTACGTGAAATTTTATCTTTAATTTGTGAAAAAAAAATGAGTATTCATTGCAAAAATTTTTTTCAGAATAAAAAAATCCCCCTGCCGTAATGACAGGGGAATTATTATGCGCGAGATTTATTTAGGGAAGTTTTATTCTTCCGTTTTTGCCTCTGCGGCCTCTTTTACGCCTTCAGCTGTTGTTGCGTCCGCGTCTTTTGCATCTGCTTTGACTGCAATAACCGGTGCGTATTTCGCCTCTGCGTTGAGCCACGGGGCTACGATTACTACATGGCTTTCAGGTACGACCTTCGTCTCCTTGCCTTTTTCGTCGGCAAAGTCTACGATTTCGTCGTCCGTTGTCGGTTTCGTCGAGAATGCGAACCATACGAGCTCCGCTCCCGTCTTAACTTCTTCGTCAAGATCGACTTCAAAGTCATACTGTCCCGAAGCAGTTACTTCGATTTCAGGAAGCACCGCCGCGATTACATAGCCTTTGTCCTCGATTGCCTTGCGCTGTGCAGCCGTGAGCTTGTCAGCCGTTCTGCCTGCGCCCATATGGACTTCGCCTTCACCGAGTGCTACATCTCCGACTTCTTTCTCGGTTGCTGCCATGTCCTGAGCTTCGGCTTTGGTCTCGGCCTTCGTGTCGTTTGCCTCTAACGGCGAGTCGCTCGTGGTCGTGGTCTGAGGAATGGTTATGTTGATGACTCCACCCGAAGTATTCGTTGCCTTTGTCAACGGATCCGTTACTGTAACTGTTAACGTGTCGCTTGTGACAGTTACTTTCTTGTTGACCTTAATAGTTACTGTAGCGTACTTGCCGTTGCCTTTAACCTTTGCCGAAATTCCTGAAGTAGTCGGCTTCGTGGTGATCTTCCACTTGTATTTAAGGTCAGAGTTTGAAGCGTTGGTAACCGAAAGGTTCACCGTGCTGGTCTCCCCGACATTAATCGATGCGGTCGCGGCTTGACTGTTATTGATTACCGGTGCAACGTCAGCAACCATGAAGGTTATCTTGCCCTTGCCTACCGTTCCGAAGTTCGTAAGCTGGAACTCAGTCGCGACTTTCTTCATTGCCTTCGTTGGCGATCCCGTGAGCGTCGGAGCGTTGGTAGTTCCGCCTAAAACGCTGATACCGTCCGGTAGCGGGGTTGTCGCAGCAACCTGTACATCGGCTACGTGATAAGTACTGCTGGTTTCGCCCGTGTTAGCATCGTCCAAATTCGTTTCAAGTACGCCTGTACCGCCTGTCCCGGTCGTGAGTGCCGTACCGACTTCAAGGGTCATCTTCTTCGTTGTAAGCTTCGGCTTCGCTCCAAGTATCGTGATCTCTGCGGTTGCAGTGTCTGATGAAACAGTTCCGCCGTACGCATAGAACTCTACTACGATAGGAGTGTCCTTGCCTGTCGGGTGCGTTGCGGTACCGGAAATTGTTCCCTTCGTCGTGTCGAACGCGAGACCGTACTGGCTGTACAAGGTCGTATCATCGGTCGCGTTTAAAATGCCGCCGCCGCTTGGGCTGCCGCCGCTGACGCTCTTAATTGCCCACTTCATGCCCGTAGTCGTTACCGTTGCCTTAGGAGTAATCTTTACTTTCTTGCCGACGAGTACTTCTTTATCGAGGGTCTTTGAAGTATCGATCACCGGTGTCGGTTTCGCAACTACAGTAACAACTATCTTCTTGGACTCGTTCGTCAAAGGATTCGTCGTGGTAACCGTGAACTTCGACGTAACGTCCTTCTTCGTAGCCGTAGGCGTTCCCGTGAACGTAAGGAGCTTGCCGTTGTTGGCCGTCGCAACCGTTATGCCGTTAGCTGTGGTCGGCTTGATTGTCGTTGTAAGCGGACCTGCGCCCTCGATCTTGAAGACGATTCTTGTCTTCGCGTCCGTTACAGGAAGAGCCTCACCTGCCGGCACTGTCAACGTTACCGCTGACGGAACGTCAACACTTGAGCCAAGAATATCGCAATATTTATTCGTTATGTCGTTCGAGTTGACGAATGACGGAGATTTGCCGGTTACGGTTATCGTATGTTTTACGGTCGTTCCCAGTGAAGTATCTGCCGTGTTCGTGGCTGCAACTGTTACAGGGAGTTTTGTATACGCAACTGCTCCGTCTGAAGGATTGGCGTACTTAAATACGGCTTTGCCGTCATCGCTATAGACAAAGGATAATCCAGTATATGTATCCGCAGTGTCTGTAAGCGTGATCGCACTGCTGGCACCAAATTTCTTCGCAGTTGTCGCGTCAATTGTTGCCGTCATCTTGAGCGGAGCATCGCCTTTATCTACGTCAGCTGTGCCGGTTGTGGCCGTACTGAGTACAAAGCTCTGCGCTGTCATTGTAGGTGCTACGCCGGCAACATCAACGGTGAACGTCTTTGTAGCTGACTCGCCATAATAGTTTTCCGCAGTAACTTTTACCGTAAACTCTCCGCCTGACGGTACGCGGTCAATGCTTCCGACTAGCTTGGCTACCTTGTCTCCAGCCTTATTAGTGCTGTTAAGATCAAGCGAAATGTAGCTGCTTCCGCCGTCTACCTGCCATTTTTTTGAGTCCGTCGCAGTTTCTTCTAAGCCTGTGATCTCAACGTCCCAGCTTGCGTAATTCGGGAAGTTATCTCCTGTAAGCGTCCATTCATACGCTTTCTTGGTCTTGATAGAGCTATCGATTATGCCGCTGTCAACTACCGGCTCACCCCAGACCTTAATATCTGCTGAAAGGGTGTAAGTTTTATTTATGTTGGAGTTCGTAGCCGTAATTGTATAAGTTACGCCGTCTTCCAGCTCTCTGGGCGTCGAGAATGTTCCCGTCAATGTCGCTGTTTTTCCGTCACCCAAGTCCGTCAATTTGAGACCGTCAGGAAGATTTTCAGGGGTCTTCCACGTTACAGGGCCGGGCTGAGCTACCAAAATTACGGTTCCTATGTTGTCTCCAACCTTGACATCTCCGCTCGGAAGATCCGCGCTGCCGGTTGATGCGACCGTAATATCAAACGAATCTGAACCTATATTGAGTGTAGGTTTAAGAGTTGTCGATGAGCCTTTGGCGTTCCTGGCTATTATCGGGAAAACCATATCTTTAGCCGTCGTTGTGGGCGTACCATAGATTTTAAGCGTTGACGTGTAACCGTCCTGCGTTGCGCTGTAAACCAAGCCTAATGAGTCGTCGCTGGTTACATTAGGACCAGCAACATCTGCCGATGTTGATGGGCCAACAACGTAGCCGTTTACGTCCCACGAAATTACTCCGGGACCGATTGCGGTTATTGAAACTGCTTCGTCGGAAGTAACTTCTTGACTCCACATAAAGCCTTTTTTATTGTTCAGAGCTGCAAGGGCTTTAGTTACAGCGTTATCGCCGCTCTTGATTGTGGGCTCAACAGCCGTGAACTTTAACGTGAATGTCTGGTCATCGCTGACTTGTCTGTTGCCTGACGCTCCGCGTGTGATTTTTAACTTAACCGTTTTTTCGATATCCTTAAGCGTTGCAACACTCGCCCAGTCAGGGCTCGCCCAGTCAGTACTCGTTATGTCAGTGCTGCAGTAAGCCGGCATCCATTTTCCAGACAGTTTACCAGTCTTAGCGTCAAAGTAGATTTCATCGCTCGACAAAATGTCTTCGCTCAAGTAAGTGTCGCCTGATACTTCCAGCGTCCAGTCCGCGCTGTTTACAACACCGTTTGAAAGACTCGGCGTGAATGACCAGCTCTCGCCCCATACTATCTCATCGGGCTTGTTGTTTGTTCCATCAATCACTGGCTTAACGGCAACCGTGAACGTCAGCGTAGCAACCGTAGGGCTAATACCGCTAGTAATAGCTGTGCTGTTTCTCTTGGGTGTAATATCAAGGTGATAAGTTGTATCTGCAGCTACATCGGGTGCTGCGTCACCTTCAAGCCAGCCGAAAACGATTGTCTTATCGTTTGAATGAATGCGTGATGTCTTGAACTCCAGCCCGCTCATCGTCTCTCTGAAGGTACCTGCTAACTCGAGAGTTTCGTCTCCAGATACATCCAATGTAAACTCAATAATCTTGTTGTCTATCCAGTCTGCTGAAGTAACTTTGGTCTTGCCATAGATAACGTCTGACGAAATATAATACGCTTTCCCGACATCTGTGCCGTTCTGGCTACTTAGTGTTGTCGGCAGTGTCCAACTGTCTGCCAGTGCCGCTCCGCAGCCGACGCTGACCAGCATCAGAGCCGTCAAGAGAATGGCATAAAACTTCTTTTTCATAAAAAAACCTCCTTGTTCTTTTTCCTTTCCTGTTTTTTTCATTTTAAGGATAAATTTTGATGAAAAACTTTCCTATGGATACATCGCCCTCGTAAAGGCGAGCACCCGCCCAATTTGCGCAAAATCAAAAGCCTTCTTTGATGAGGCAACACCCCCGTGTAATAAAAACGTTAATTAAATTTAACACGCACCACCCCGAGTTCGCGTAGCCTTCATTCCTCCTAAATGAAGCATCTTCGTGAAGTCGGAGAGCTTGTTTCTTAAGTTGAATGAAAACCCCTTCGTGGTTCAATATTCTTTTCGGCAGGTAAAGCGCATTACTTTAATTTTTTTCGAGCGAAAAATTTTTCCTATTAATAATATCGTATTTTCTTCGAGCGCGGAAATTTTTTTAAGGGGCTTAATGATTTCGCTATAATATTTTCCAGAGGAAGCCCCGGGTAAGAGCAGGGCTTACCGTATGACGGGGAGCCGCCCTGTGGATTTGAGGTGATTCAGCACCATGCCTAACGAAAAAGGCAGACGCTCAAAAAAGCCGAAAAAAAAGCAGCGGCGTGATCCTTGGAAGAGGTTATATTATATCGCCGCTGCTCTGTATTGGCTTGCGAGGCTGGTCTTTCTTTTAATAGACCGCTTCGTCGGTTAATATTTCGGTGAAGAGCTGAAATTTAGGCTCTTTGTTGTTGGAGGGTTCAGCTAGCTTCCTTCGCGTCCTTCCGTCAATATTCTATCACAATTTTTTTTTCACTCGCAAAAATTTTTTCAGATTAAATAACTTTGCTATAATACTTCCCAGAGGAAGCCCCGGGTAAGAGCAGGGCTTGCCGCGTAAAGGGGAGCCGCCCTGTGGAATTGAGGTGATTTAGCACCATGCCTAACGAAAAAGGCAGACGCTCAAAAAAGCCGAAAAAAAAGCAGCGGCGTGATCTTCTTCCCAAGTTGCATCATATTGCCGCTGCCTTATATTGGTTTGTGAGACTGTTCCTCTTATTGTGGGACAGATTTGCGAACTAATTTCGGAGAAGAGCTTTTAATTTAAGGCTCTTTACAACTGGAGGGTTCAGCTAGCTTCCTTCGCTTCCCTCCGTCAATATTTTATCATAAAATTCTTCGACCTGCCGGGCATTTTCACTGAACGAAATTAATTTTTCCGCCGATAACGGACTCGCCGGGCCGCCTTCAATAACTTTCAGAATAGCACCGCGCCACGCGCCAACGTCATCAGCAGGAATCAACGCGCCCGAAGCTAACGGCCTTATAGGTTCAAGGTCGGACGCTAGCACCGGCAGACCGACGGCAAGAGCCTCGCGGACCGTCAAAGAAAATCCCTCCTCGCGTGAAGAAAAAAGCAGACACGCCGACTCGCTCATGAATTTCTCAACGTCGTCGCGAAATCCTAAAAATTTTACGCGGTCTTTAATTCCAAGCTCGTCAGCAAGATTTTCAAGCTCGCCGCGCTGTGGGCCGTCGCCTAAAATATCTAAAGTCCATTCGTAATTTTTCAGAAGGCCGAGAGCTTTTAGCACCGTGTCAACGGCTTTTTTGCGCGTCAAACGCCCCACGCATAAAAATTTTTTATTCTCAGGAAAATAAATTCCCTGCCATTTTTGTTTCGGCTCGCCTATTCCGTCGGGAATTGTTATTGATTTTTCAGGCAGATAATTTTTCAGATGTTCCCGGACAAAATCAGAGACGCATATAAGCCCGTCAGAATGTTTGAAGGGTTTTATTCCGAGATTGAGAGAATATTTTGCGTGAGCAGTTGCGACCCATTTAATTTTTGTCAGGGAAGAAGTCAGCCAAGCGATCCACGCAGGCACACGCGAATGAACGTGAATTAAATCCCATGCGCGGATTTTTGAAAGTTTCACGGCGCAGTATAAAACTGTAAATAAATTTTTCCGCTGCACGGGGAGATGTAAAACTTTCACTCGTTCGGGCAAAAATCTTTCAAGTTTTCCTCCGGCCGTCGCAAGCGTTATTTCATGACCGTTATTAACCTGTTCGCGGCAAAGCTGAAGCACATAACGCTCAACTCCGCCCTCTTCAAATTCCGGGACGATATGAAGAATTTTCATACTTTATCATCAATCCAAGCTGAAAAAATTTTTATTCGCGTATTATAGCAAAATTCTAAAAGCTCAAAATTTTTTTGTGTGCTAAAATATTTTCGCTTACTCTAAAAATAAATCCCGAAAATTTTTTTGCAACTACATTTACACCTACAAAAAGTTTTAATTTTTTCATTGCTCATAAAAATTCACGGAGCTGATTCAAAAAATAGAATCAAAAATTTTTTCACGAGCCCTCAGAAAAATTTTGCCGTCAAAAATTATTATATAATTACTCTGAATAATTTATAAAGGAGCTTTTATTTTCAGCATGGACGAACAGGGAAAAATTATCAGCAGCTGCGATATTGATACGAACTTAGCCCTTCAGATATGGACGAGAGGAAAGACTCCGCGTCTGTCAATTTTTAATAAAAATAAAAATTCGCGCAAACTCATTCATATAGCTTGGGTTGAGAAGCGCGACAGAACTTTATCGATAAACGGCAAAAAGCCGGGAGAAAATTTTAATTACACTGTGGGGGATTTTGAGACGGCCATTCAAAAAATTTTGGCTGAATACGCCGCACGGACAAACTTCAAAACAAAATATTTCAAAGTTGTCATTGACCTTGAGAAGGCCCTCAATCACCCGGAGCCTGCCGGAAGCAAAAGCGATCTGGCAATGATGACGGAGGAAAAGCGAAGCTCTCTATGGGTCGCGGACTGTTCAAACGGCGATAAAAATTCCGGCGAGTTCCGTCCGTTCTTCCCGTTGAATGAAGCTGAAGCGGCTTTGTTCAGAGAAGGCCGCATGAAAATTTCAAGCATAACGGCACGCGGCACGGAGGCTCTGATAAAAACGGGAATAACTGCGGACTTGAAAAAAGTTAATCCCGAACGCTGGCACAACACCGTAAGAGTTACGGCTGCGGCGATGCTGCTGGGCTTCACTTACTGCGGCTCCGACGGAACTCAAATGGCCGACTCTCTTTGGACTGCCGGAGAAAAACCGAAGAATATAAATCCGAACGTTACGCCGATGAAAATCCCGGAGAAAAAATTGCATTTGAACGATCCCGGACTCGCACGGCTCGGCTTCAAATTAACGGCATTCATCAGGCATTTTTACATTCTCAACAAAATTAAAATTACTTATGTGGACGACAGCGAGAAAGGATTGCAGGAGGCCGGCTACGAGAGACAGAGAAGAATTGACTTTAACACCGGCACGCTCGGCGACGTTCCATACAGGACGACTTTTTATGAAAATCACGATAAGGGCATGACCGCTTTCGGCTGTAACCCAAGAATGCAGACAGCCCGTCATCGCGGCGACATGGTTATATTAATCCCGACAGAAGTTTATAAATCGGCGTTGAAGTTAAACACAATGAGCGAAAATGAAGATGATTTCTTCACTATAACGCGGCTTTTATGGGCCAGGCAGTTCGCGTCATGGTACGTAAATCTTAAACCGTATGTTAAAGGCTTTGCAGGGCTGTTATAGTTAGGAGTTAAGAATGAAAAGATTTTTATATGTCATTCTGTTTCTATTAATTTTTTCGGGCGTGTCCTGCGCGGAAGGTCAAAGGCGGCTTTCAGTCGTGATATTCCCGACGATAAATTCAACGGGGCTCGAAGTCTGGGAGAGTAAATATTACCCGTTCAACGTCCTTGAAGAAAAAATGTCGGAATATCTTGAAGAGCTCCTCAAGATGTCGCCTTTAATCGATGCACGAGTTCTTGACGAGGCAGCTATGAACAGATGGATGTCAGGCTCGCGGCGCGGCGATGACATGGCCGTACAGCTTGAACTCTATCAGGCAGTAATGAAAGAAAAGCACGTTGTAGGAACTGCGCAGACCGGCCGGGCTTTAATAAGGCTGAGGGTTTACGACCGCGCAAAAGTTCAAGAGATAGCCGTCAGAAATGTTAAAGGGAGCGACAGAAAATTTACGCTTGACTCTGATGAAGATATTTTTTGGTTCGACAAGGCGATCAGCGGCTTGGGCGTTCCGTTTGAATACGGGCTTGATTTATTAGGCTTGACGGGGCAGTCATATAAAGGACAAAAAATGAGCCGCCCGACTTGGGATCAATTTAAGGGAACGTCGCATTGGCAGTCGATTAAAAACGCAATATACGAGGCTTACAGACAGACGCTTCCGCAGGTACGCAATGCGATAAGAAATAACGAGCCTGACGCTCAGTTCGCAGGCAACGATAATTTTTCGTCATCATATTTGACGGTCGGAAGGATTTTAGCTCCGACAGCTACGGCGACGAAAAAAAAACGCGACTATATAATTTCGCTTGGAAGCGTTGCGAACGGCGCGCTTGATTACGTCAGAGTCGGCGAAGTTCTCGACGTTGTGAGGGCCGATACTTATGTTACAGTTGTCCCCGAAAATCCTGTTGTAGTTCTGCCGAAAGTTGTCGGCAAGGTGAAAGTCATAAAAGTTTACGATGACAACGCGATCGTCAGGGTTATTAAAGATAACAAAAAAGAGCCTGTAACATTAAAAGACATTGTAGTAAAAAAATCGGGCATGACGGGAAGATAAAAGCAGGTAGGAGTACAGAGTGAGGAGTGAAAGACTTAATAAATGAAAAAATTTTTATTTGTGTTAATTGCTGTGATGCTGTCCGCAAATTCTCTTTACGCGGAGGACGACGACAGCACGCCGTATATGCCTTATCCGCAGATACAGCCCCAAGCCGAACAGCCGAAAAATAATACGCAAAAAAAAGCTCCGGCAAAAAAGAAAACTACAAAGAAAAAAAAGACAGTAAAGAAAAAAACCCCTGCCCGGAAGCCTGCACAAAAAAAACAAACATCGCTCGAAAAGGGAATAGCTTTGATGCAGGAGGAGCGTTACGAGGCAGCGAAGCCGTATTTATTGAAGGCCATACAGGAAAACCGCAATGACCCTAACGCTTGGTACTGGTACGGCGTTTATCACGAAAAGACAGGAGGATTTAATCAGGCGCAGTATTTTTATTCAAAGGCTGTAACAATTGACCCGGCCTTTGAGCCTTTGTCGCGTATCGTATATTATCCGAACGACAGCGAAAAAACGCCGCTGTGGGATCCGAAACGCCCTGCGCGTGTTTACCCGGTCGCAACGAAAAATGACGGCGTTGGCATTGGGCAGGGGAATTTTCCTTCAGCACCGAATGACCCGGAAATTCCAAAAGTCCCCGTGTACGTTCCGCCGGAGCCCGGTTCGAGTCCTTTGACCGGAGATAATTGGGCCCCTGCCGTTTATGTTCCGCCTAGTCCTGAAGAAGTGCCGGAGCCCGAAGGAAGTTCGCCGGTCTATATGCCGCCTCAGGCCGGAAATATAATAGCCGAGACACAAAAAAATAATAACGAAGCTGAAAATTATTCTTATAAAATTCCGGGCTATTCAAGCACGTATATAAACGACGAGAACAGACGCGCCGATGTTCCGCTTTATAATCCGCCGGAACCTAATAAAAATATCGCGCAGGCTCCTAAGCAGTCAGCACCAAAAGCCCAGACTGTTAAAGCAAAAACGGATAAGAAAGAAAATAGCCAGCCGAAAACTTCTCAAACTCCGCGAAAAGTTGTGAAGCAGACAGCGAAGAAAAAATCATCGCCGCCTAAGACTAATACGACTAAACAAACTCCGGCACAGCCTAAGCAGCAGACACAGCCGACAAAAAAACAGCAAGAGCCCGAACGCCAGCAGACTCCGCCGCAGAACGTTGAGCCCGTGCGTCAAGTCGAGCCCGTAAGACCGCCGGAGCCTGTAGAGCCGGAGCAGGAAGCACCGCAGCCGGAACGCAGACAGCTTGAATATTTGCCGCCGGTCGGTCAGTTTGCGCCCGATCCCGGAACGATTTCAGATATGCCGATTCCGCCGGTCGGTCAGGGAACTCAATATTAGCGAGGTGAAAAAATTTTGTGCATGAAAAAAATTTTTGTATGCTCTGCTTTTTTAATTTGTGCGTGTATGCCGGTTAATGGCGCGGAGCTCGTTACGCAGCCTGCGTATAGCTCAATGAGTTTTTATGTTTATAAGCCGTCTAATGTTCCTAACGAATTTTTTGCAACTTACGACGGATATTTAGTCTATAGAGATGAAAAAGGAATTTGGAATTACGCTTCAAACGAAAATAAAGGCATCACTAAGACCGGCTATGTAGTAGGCTCTGTAATTCCTTCGGTCGTGAAATTAAAACCGCTCAACGAAAAAATTTCTTCCGTTGCTCCGATTTTGGATACAAGACAGCAAATTAATATTAAGCCTGTAGGAACGCGAAGGGCAACGCCGAACGAAAATATAACGCTTGAATTAAATCAGCCTGAAGTTTTGAGGATTGATGTTTCACCGATTACGACGCGCCCGGCTCAAGAGACAAGAAAAATAACGCCTAAGCCGCAGCCCAAGCCGGAAGTGCCGCAAATTCTTGAGCCTAAGTCAAGCAGGCTGGTATACACTCCGCCTTCATCGGGGCTTGAAGTTTACGCGCTTGTGGTTTATTCGCCGAACGCAAGCGACTGGACGCAGAATACAAATTTCATGGCGATTGGTAAATGGCAGAAGAGCGTTGACAGAATAGGGGTGCTTGATAAGCCTAAGACCCCTGTCGCGTGGAAAGGGGATTACCCCGAAGTTATTTATGCGTGGACGGGCCTGCAGTGGCGGCAGATGACATCACGAGGTCGGCATATAAGCGCGCTAAGCACGATTAGACGCGAAAATTACGCCTTAACTGTTCATACAAATAAATTAAATGCGTTGAGCTGGGGCGATGATGATACATACGTCCTTTCACAATACGCCGTAATGTGGGGCTATAAATGGCTCGGACAGATTTTGACGGGTAGAGAATATTAATGCAGGCAGGAATTAGGAATGAAAAAATTTTTAATTATTATTTTTGCGTCGCTGATAATTGCATCAGCTGCTGAAGCAAAAAGATATATAACCGAGCCGCTTTTAGTTCCTGAGTCGCCGTATTCGGGAATGACGTTTTATGTTTATAAGCCTTATAACATGCCCGACGATTGGTATATAACTCTGGACGGCTATCCTGTGAAAAAAAATTCTGACGGAATGTGGGTCTACGGAACTTTAGAAGGCCCGAACTTAGCCGCAACAAATTATGTTGTCGGCTCCGTTGTTCCGTCAATGGCAGGTTTAACAAAATGGGTAAACGAGGCTCAAATTTCGGAGTTAAGAAAACTTCCGACTTCGGACATGACGGCGGTGAGGCAGAAAAATTTTACGCGCTCTCAAATGGCGCAGGGGCAAAATCAATCGACATATATCCCCGATTGGACATTCAGATATGATTTTATGGCGATTGGCAACTGGAAGGGCACTGTTGACAGAATAGGAGTGCTTGATAATCCTGCTACGCCCGTCGCATGGAAGGGAAGCAGGCCGAAAGTTGTTTATGTGTGGGTCGGAAATTCTTGGCATCAGTTAAATCTCAAGGAAAGCCAGAAGCCCTCTAACGCATTGATCCGCGAAAACTTGAAGATCAAAAAATTATTGAGGCAGTCTGATTTTCATTGGTATGAGCAGGACATGCCGATACTCGCGCAGCAGTCTAAAGCATGGGGCTATTACTGGCTCGGCTCAATAAATTTAGGAATAAGGAGCGAATAATAATGCCGTCAGTTATGTTTGTATACAACGCGCCTACAGACAGCATACCTGTCTTATTGGCTGGTGCTATTGCAAAAAATAGCTTAAGTTCAGCGTATAGGATAGTTCACAAGATAATTGAGTTAGCTCATGAATGTAATTATGCAGAAGGTAATTTGTGGCATAATTATTTGACGCATTTTATCTTGAGCAATGAGAATGTCTTTTCCCTCGCATGTGAGCGCAGGGACGCGCCGACCGGTTCCCTGAAAGATTTTGCGCTTCATGACTTTGAATTATTCATGCGAATTTTTAGACAACCTCATGAGAGTATAGCACAAATTTCCTTTTTCAAAGGCGATAGCAAAAATACAAAGAAGTCAATAATTTATGACTGGAGTCAGAAACTTGCGAATGCCGGCACCCCTGAAGAATTTTACGAGTACGTTGTCGATTTCTATAAAAATTTTGGTATAGGAATGTTCGCGCTTAATAAGGCTTTCAGGCTCGAAACTAATTCTATAACTCCAGTTGCTAATGAAAATGTCGGCGATGTTAAATTAAATGACATTATCGGCTATGAAATTCAGAAGCAGGAATTAAAATCCAACACTGAAGCATTTTTAGCAGGACTTCCGGCGAATAATGTTCTGCTTTACGGCGACGGCGGAACAGGAAAATCAACAAGCGTCAAAGCCTTGCTGAATGAATATTTTTCTCAAGGGCTGCGCGTTATTGAAATTTATAAACACCAATTCCGGGAAATTTTGAAACTCACTGAAACATTAAGAAATCGCAATTATAAATTTATAATTTTCATTGATGATCTTTCATTTGAGGAGGACGAGAGCGAATATAAATATCTCAAAGCGGTTATTGAAGGCGGTATCGAAACAAGGCCGGATAATGTTTTAATCTACGCAACATCAAACAGGCGGCACATTATACGCGAAGTTTGGAGCGACCGCGACGACATGGAACACAACGGCGATATTCACAGATCTGACACGGTTGAGGAAAAATTATCGCTTGCTTCACGCTTTGGCATCGCAATAAATTATTCAGCTCCGACAAGAAATGAATATCATGAAATTGTTTTGGCTCTGGCGGAAAAAGCAGGCTTAGATTTTAATCGTGATGAATTGTTAAAGGCCGCCGATACATGGGAAATCAGGCACGGCGGAATGTCGGGACGCGCTGCAAGGCAGTTTATTGATTATCAATTAGGCATGAAGTAAATGAGAAGGTATCAATTAATGAAAAAAATTATAGATGTTTTGGTATTGTTGTCGATTATATTTGTGTTTCCGGCATGGGCTGCAAAATCAAGGCCGATGAGCGACGAACGCTTTTTGAAACTTTCTCGTCTAGGCCCTAATCGAAGCATAATCGCGGCAATTAATAATGGTGCAAACGTCAACGCTAGAGACAAATACGGCGTAACTCCTCTGATGTATGCCGCAGCGACAAACCGCCTGGAACCTGTAAAAGCACTTGTAAACGCCGGAGCTGACGTTAATGCTGCTGACGCTCAAAATTGGACAGTTCTTATGTATGCAGCAGCAGATTTTGGTGATACGCGGCAGCTTATAGAATTTTTAATAACGGCCGGAGCTGACGTTAATGCCAAAGATTTTCGAGACTATACCGTATTAATGTGGTTTGTATGTAAAGAAGTCGAAGTCGATATGTTGCTGAAAGCCGGTGCTGCTATCACTATCAATGATCAAAATGACGAGGGAAAAACTGCACTTATACATGCCTGCACTGACAATGAAAGCACTTCCCCTGAAGTTATAGCGATTTTAATTGATGCCGGAGCTGATGTTAACATAGAAGATAATTACGGCAAAAGGGCAATAGATTATGCACGTGAAAATAAAAAACTTGAAGGTACAGACTTACTAAAACGTCTTGAAGAATTGAGCAAATAAATAAATTTAAGGAGGAATTATCAAAATGAAAAAAATTATCGCGGTTTGTATGTTGTTGTCGGCCATTTTTGTCTCATCAGCGTTTATTGCTCAGGCTGATAGTCAGGAAATTTCTGATAAACAATTCTTTGATCTTTGTATAAACGGTTATGAGCATGAGATTATTAAGGCTCTCGAAAACTCGCCGGCCAAAGTAAATGCAAGGGACGAAGAAGGCCATACTCCGTTGATTATCACAGCAGCCAGAGGCCGTCTTTTAGCCGTTCAAGCATTAATAAAAGCCGGAGCTGATGTGAACGCTAAAAATAACCGCGACTGGACCGCGCTTATATTAGCGTCTACGTTTGGTCATGAGAAAGTTGTCAAAGCCCTGCTAGAGGCAGGAGCAGACGTGAACGCCAGAAATTACAGCGGCGGAACTGCTCTGGCGTTGGCTTCCGGCAACGGCTGTTTGGATATCACAAAAATATTGTTAGAACAGGGAGTTGATGTCAACACGAGAGATAATGACCAATGGACCAGCATAATGTTCGCTGCTAAAAACGGGCACTTTGAAGTTGTAGATGTCTTGATAAAGGCTGGTGCTGACGTAAACGCCGTAAATGATGCCGGTGAAACCGCTCTTATGGGAGCCGCTGAATACGGTTATGCAGATACCGTTAAATTACTTTTGAAAGCAAGTGCAGATGTCAGCATTAAAGATAATCTCGGTGAAGCAGCACTGAGCAAGGCCGCAGAATATGGACACGCTGATGTCGTTAAAGCACTTTTGAAAGCCGGAGCTGATAAAAATGAAACTGACAATATTGGTGAAAATGTGCTCATGAATGCCGCGAAAAATGGTCATGCAGAAGTGATAAGAGTATTGCTCAAGGCAGGAACTGACATCAACGCTCAAGACGAACTCGGCAGGACTGCTCTTATGCGTGCTGCGAAGGGCTCTACAAACCCCGAAGTAATAAGCATGTTAATTAAAGCCGGAGCAAAAGACCTTCATAACAAAGACGGCAAGACCGCGTTAATTTTTGCTGCTGAAGCAGGTAATGCTGACGTTATAATGACTTTGCTTGAAAACGGGGTCAAAGTCAAAGCCAGAGATAAGCTGGGCAGAATGGCCATAGATTATGCGCGTGAAAATTATAAATTGCACGGCTCGGACGCTTTGAAGAGATTGGAAAGATTAAGCCAATAAAAATTTTTTGTCCTTAACTCCTCATTTCTAATTCCTGACTTAAAAAAATAAAGAGAGGAATTTTATATTATGCACTTAATAACAAGCCATTTGAACACCGATTTTGATTCGCTCGCCAGTATGATAGCTATACAAAAATTATATCCCGATGCTGTTATATGCCCTCCGGGTTCTATGAGCCGTAAAGTCCGTGAATTTATGTCCCGGCGCGGTTATCAATGGGCATCTAAAATATTAAAACCTAAAAAAATTCCTTTGGATGAAATAACTTTAATGATAGTTGTTGATGCCCGCTCGCGTTCAAGAATCGGCCCGTTTGCAGCTCTTGCAGGCCGTCAAGATGTCGCCGTTCATGTTTATGACCACCACCCTGCGACTCCTGATGATATTCCTGCCGAAGAATTAGTATATGAGCCTATAGGCGCGTCAATTACCATGATACTTGAGCATTTATTAAATGAACGCAAAGAAATCACGCCTGAAGAAGCTACGTTATTTGCATTGGGAATTTATGACGATACAGGCGCATTAACTTACGAGACAACGACCGAGCGCGACATTGCAGCGATAAGTTATTTAAGGGATTTAGGCGCGGATTTGTCGGGAATTTTATTGCAGGTTGAAACGGATATGTCAGCGGACGACAGAAAATTACTTGATAATCTCGCTGAAAACGCACGGGAAATTTATATCAACGGCGCAAAAGTTTATTTGACATGGGCGGAAACGGAGCAATATATATTAGGGCTTTCAGTGTTTGTGAATAAATTAAAAGAGTATTGCGATTCGCATGTTACTATTGCAGTAGTCAACAACGGCGGCAAAAAAATTAACGTCATAGCCCGAAGCGTTGAGGGAGTTTTGAACGTTAAAGAATTTTTAGCTCCTTACGGCGGAAGCGGTCATTATCAGGCCGGAAGCGCAACTCTAACGGACAGGGACGCAAAAGAATTACTAGACGAAATTGAAAAAAGATTGGCCAAAGCCATTACGCCTTTAATGAAAGTTGCGGATATAATGACATCTCCTGTTATTGCCGTAAGTCCAGATTCAAGAGTAGATGAGGGCTATCGGACAATGCTGCGTTTTGGCTTAAAGTCATTGCCCGTTGCAAATTCTGAGGGCGAAGTCGTCGGCATGATGACGCGCAGGGATTTAGATAAAGCACATCTTCACGGATTGGACAGAGCAAAAATTTCCGACTTCATGACGCAGGGGGTAATCAGCCTCGCCGCCGAAGCCTCGATTGATGAAGCTCACAGAATGATGGCGACTTACGGCTTTGAAAAAATGCCCGTGCTTGACGATAACGGAAAATTAGTCGTAACTCTCTCGCGTGCTGTTTTATTGAAGGCCATTTATCATTCGGGACAGTTTGCAGGCTAAGAAAATACACGCGACTCTGCCGGGTTTTTATGGGTTGAAAACGTCGCTAACCTCATGGAAGATTCTTTCAGCCTGAAAACTCTTTCATTACTGCGCC
The DNA here is from genome assembly GCA_017443985.1 of Synergistaceae bacterium. Lineage (GTDB taxonomy): Bacteria > Synergistota > Synergistia > Synergistales > Aminobacteriaceae > JAFUXM01. Next base: position 14,488 of record JAFSXR010000056.1, on the reverse strand, counting down.
GTGTCGGGACAAAAGCTCAAGAGCTGGGCATGAAAGCGTACTTAGTCGGCGGAACTGTCCGCGATATTTTAATGGGCGTTCACAACACGGACATTGATATTTCTGTCGAGGGGGACGCTGAAAAATTAGTGTCATCGTGGGACGAGCCGGGCTGCCGAGCAACTCTTCACGGACGCTATAAAACGGGCACGATTACTTTTCCTGACGGCGAGAAAGTTGATGTAGCCACAGCAAGACGAGAATTTTATGAATATGCCGCAGCTACTCCGGTTGTGCAGAACAGTTCATTAAAACAGGATTTGAGCCGCAGAGATTTTACGGTTAATGCTATGTCAATTTCTTTGAGTGAAAACGACTGGGGAACTTTAACAGATAATTTTGGAGGGCGCGCAGACTTAAAGGACAAATTATTAAAAATTCTTCATAATCTCAGCTTCGTTGAGGACCCTTCAAGAGTTTTGCGCGGAATAAGGCTCGAACAGAGATTGAATATGAGCTTTGAAGATAACACTATGAGATTATTAAAAAGTGCCGTTAAAGGCGGCCTGCTCGAATGTTTATCGACAACGCGGGTCAGGGCGGAGCTTGAATTAAATTCAAAAGAAAACTGCTTCAGAAAAATTGTTAAACGCATGAGCGATTTAGGCATATGGGAGGCTCTTTTTCCGGGCATGAAAGTAACCGAGAACGCCGTGAAAAAACTTCACGTTATGGAACATTTTTTAACTCAAGTGAAAAAGCACGGCATTGATTTTAAGGGCATGGAATGGCTCGTAAAAATGGCGGTAGTGTTCACGGAATCTAAATACGAAGTAAAATTTTCAGCGATGGACCGCATGAACTTAAACCCTAACGAGCGCGAACAATTAACAAAATGTTTTCAGCAGTGGCCGAACGTTGAAAAATTCTGCTCCGGGCGCAAAGATATAAAAAATTCGGAGGCTTATTTATTTTTCAAAGATTACGGGGCTGTGCCGCTGGTTTACTGGCTGACATGCCTGAGAACTCCGGAATCCAGACGCTTAATTATTGAGCATATGGAATCTTGGACGGGCGTTAAAGGCGAGTATACGGGTAAAGATTTGCAGGCAATGGGTTTGAAGGGCAAAGCAATCGGCGATACTTTGAACGCGGTAAAGCTCGCAATTATTGACGGAGAAATTAAAAATCACGACGATGAAATTAAATTTGTGAAAGAAAAAATTAATTAATTTCTTAAAGCCTGACTCCTTAAAAAACAACCTGAATAAGAAACATATAAAGCCCCGTGCCCACGATTATGCTCAATAAAGTATTTCTCCGCCATACGTGAAGCAGAATAACCGTTATGCACGCAATGACTTCAGGGACTCCGTGAGAGCCTGCGAAAATATTAACATCTTTCAGACAATACACCGTCAGCATGGCCATAACTGAGCAGGGAAGAACGCGCCCCAAATATAAAATAATTTCAGGCGTTTTTTTCCCAAAAGCCAAGAACGGAAGAACGCGCAGAAAATTTGTAATAAATCCTGCTATTAACACTATATAACCTGCGTGAATATCAAACATTTTTTTCTAATCGCCCTTTCAATGCTAAAAGCGCGGCAGTTATTAAAATCATTGAAGGAATTAAAAAATTATTTGCTCCAAAAATCAAAAGACATAAAATACTCGCCGCAAAGCCGATTAAAGCAGGATAGTGATTTTCTGAATTTAGCCACTGTTCTACGCAGATTGTTACAAACAACGCCGTCAAAGAAAAATCTATTCCCTTTGAATTAAACGGCAGAACCTGACCGAGCAGCGCGCCCGTAACACAGCCCGTTATCCAGTAAAGATGATTGAACAGCGAAACATAAAAACAGTAATTTTCATCGTCGGCTTCACAGACAAGAGAATATGTCTCGTCAGTTAAAGAACATATCATATAAAATTTTTTAATGCCGTGAATTTTTCTGTAGCGGCCAACCATCGAAATTCCGTAAAATAAATGCCTTGCGCTTACCATTAACGAAGTAAGAGCCGAAGTCCACAATGACACACCGCCCGAAAATAAATTTATCGCCACAAACTGCATAGTTCCCGAATAAATCAATATGCACATGACAAACGCCCACAAAGCGTTATAGCCTTTTGAGCTTAAAAGTATTCCGAAGCCAAGTCCAAGAACTATATAGCCCGTCATTACGGGCACTGAGTCTTTTAAGGCAATGAGAAGAGAGGAGTTAGTTAAAAATTTATTTTTTTCTTTCATTGCTTATGCCATTTCGCACAAAAGCTCTTCGCCTTCGAGATTTACGTTAATTTTTGAATTTTCTTCAGAAAGTTTTTTCGAGAGCATGAAGTCCGCTAGCTTATCTTCAAGCATTGATTGAATTGCGCGGCGTAAAGGTCTCGCGCCGTACTTAGGTTTGAAGCCCTTATCTAAAATTTTTTCTTTGACTTCCTGCGAAATATCAATCGAAACTCCCGTCGTGCCGAGCCTTGACGATAAATCTTCGAGCATAGTATCGATTATCTTTAATAAACTCTCACGCGACAACGGCTTGAACACTATCATTTCGTCAATCCTGTTCAAAAATTCCGGCCTGAAAGTCCTGTTAGCTTCCTCAAGAATTATATTCTTTGTGCGCTCCCAGTCGCGTTTTGATTGAGTTTCCGCGCTCGTCCCGAAGCCTAAAGAATTTCCCTGCTGTGCTTCCTTTGCTCCGACGTTGCTCGTCATGATTATTACGGTGTTTCGGAAGTCAACTTTTCTGCCCTGACCGTCCGTCAATTTTCCGTCATCGAGAACTTGAAGCAAAATATTAAAAATTTCCGGGTGGGCCTTCTCAATTTCGTCAAATAAAATTACGCTGTAGGGCTTGCGTCTTACCTGTTCAGTCAATTTTCCGCCGTTCTCGTGGCCTACGTAGCCTGGAGGTGCGCCGACAAGTTTTGAAACTTCATGACGTTCCATAAATTCGCTCATGTCGATTCTAATCATGGCATCATCACGCCCGAATAAAAATCTTGCTAAACACCGCGCTCGTTCCGTTTTTCCGACACCTGTCGGGCCCATGAATAAAAAGCTCCCTATTGGCCTTCGAGGGTCGCGCAGGCCAGTTCTTGCACGTCTGACGGCACGGGAAACAGAGCTTACTGCTTCGTCTTGGCCTATTAAACGGCGCGAAATTTCCTTTTCCATTTTTAATAATCTCGTAGTCTCGGTTTCTGTCATTTGTTTAACCGGAATGCCCGTCTGTTCGGCTACGACCGTTGCAATATCTTCAGCAGTGATTGCGGGCCTCATAACTTTTTGTTTTTTCTGCCAGCTTTTTATTTCGTTGTCAAGTTCATCGGAAATTTTCCGTTCCTCGTCGCGGAGTTCCGTAGCAAGTTCGTACTGTTCAGTTAAAACGGCCTCTTCCTTTTTTTTCTGGACTTTTTCGAGTTTATTTTTAATGTTATTAATATATTCAGGAAGTTCAAAAGTCATCAGGCGCGTTCTCGCTCCTGCCTCATCGATTAAATCAATTCCCTTGTCGGGCAGAAATCTATCTTGAATATAACGCGATGAAAGTCTCGCAGCCGCGTCAATGGCCTCGTCAGTGAAAATTACGTTGTGATGATTTTCGTATTTATCCTTCAAGCCTTTTAATATTAAAATTGAGTTATCAATGTCTGGCTCGTCGACCTGGACGGGCTGAAAACGTCTTTCGAGTGCCGCGTCCTTTTCAACGTATTTTCTATATTCGTCTTGTGTTGTCGCGCCGATTAATTGAAAAACTCCGCGTGATAATTCAGGCTTCAAGATATTTGCCGCATCCGTAGCTCCTTCGGCGTTGCCTGCGCCTATAATCGTGTGGACTTCATCGACAAATAAAATTACATCGCCGTTACTATCCGTCAATTCTTTTACTATACGGCGGAGACGCTCTTCAAATTCGCCCCTGTATTTTGTTCCGGCGACTAATGTCCCCATGTTTAATTGAATTATTCTTTTTTCTATCAACGGCTCCGGGACAATCCCCGAAACAATTTGACGTGCGAGCCCCTCAACTACTGCCGTCTTTCCCACGCCCGGATCGCCTATTAAAACGGGGTTGCACTTAGTACGCCTGCATAAGACCTGCATTACGCGCTTAATTTCTTTTTCGCGGCCTATTACGGGGTCAAGCTCTCCGTTTCTTGCGCGTTCTGTCAAGTCCGTGCCTAAATTATCAAGCGTCGGAGTTTTTACTTTAACTTTTCGCTTTGTGTTCTTGTCCGTGCCGGCTGCGGTGATTTTGCGCGTGGCTGTGCCCGATAAAATTTCATTTATCTGCTTCAAAACTGAAAGAGGCGTAACGCCCATTGACTTAAACTGCTGGACTATGAGCCCTGAGTCGTCCGCTAAAATTCCTAATAAAATATGCTCCGTATCGACATAATTAACGCCCATTTTGCGCGCTTCGGCCACAGCTAAATCTAAAGCCCTGTGCATACGTGGACTTAAAGGCAGATCGACCGGCTTCGCTAAAATATCCTGCGAGCGGCCTATTAAATCACGGATATGAGCAGCAAAATTTTCCGGGTCAACTCCTAATTCAGAAAGTGCCTGACACGCAACGCCCCCACCCTCCTGCAAAACGCCTAATAATAAATGCTCCGGCTCTACCATTGTGTGCCCCATGCTCAAGGCTTCCTGATGGGCAAGCTGTATAACTCTTTTTCCTCTGTCTGTGTAAAACTGCCACATAAAATTTTTTCTCCTAAGTTTTAATTATCGATAAAATTTTCTTCAGATATTTCTGAACTCATTAAACTTTTTAACAGTCTCTTGAAAAGCCGTGCAGTTTTTCGCGGGGTTTTATTTGAGCTTTCATTGCGCAGTGCTATCTCGATTAAAAGACGTTCGCGGTCGGTGATGAAGCTGCGTTCTTTCAATACCTCTAAGAGTCTGCAGGCATCATGAAGAGAAATTTCATCGCCGATTATGTCGTTAATGTGCTTAGATTTTTCTTTCGGCTCGTCGTATGTTATGCGAAGGATTTTTATATAGCCGTATTCTCCGCGCCTGCTCTCGATTAAATATCCGCGCTCAGGGCCGAAACGGCTTCTCAAAACATAATTAATCTGGCTCGGAACGCAGCCGAACATCTCGGCAAGTTCTTTGCGCCTTAGGCTAATAAAATTCTCGTCCTCTTCGTTCTGAAATAGTCCTAGAATATATCTTTCAATTACCTGCGATAAGTTATCTGAATAATCCTGCATAAAATTTTTCAGCTCTTTTCATTTTTAATTTCATGTTAAAGAATCATTTAAGCAAATTATATTTTCTAAGTCAATAATAATCAATAGAGAAAATTACCCGGCCGGCTTCGATAAAAAAAATTCCTGCCGCGTTTTTGCTGGCAGGAACTAATTTGATTTCAAAATATTTTTAAGTTATTTAAGTTCTGAGAAGTATTTGATTGTGCGGACCATCTGGCTCGTGTATGAGTTCTCGTTGTCGTACCATGAAACGACCTGAACAAGGCTCTTATCAGCTCCGACCGGCTTAACTTTCGTCTGTGTCGCGTCAAAGATTGAACCGGCTGTGCTGTCGATGATGTCCGAAGAAACTATCTGGTCCTCGTTGTACTCGAATGACTCCGTCTCTTCTTTTTTCATCTGGGCATTAATCTGCTCGACTGTCCATGTGCCCTCGACTACTGCGTCAAGAATTGTTGTTGAGCCTGTCGGTGTCGGGACTCTCTGCGCTGCGCCGTCAAGTTTTCCGGATAACTCAGGAATAACAAGACCGATAGCTTTCGCCGCGCCCGTTGAGTTCGGTACGATGTTGCAGGCAGCCGCTCTTGCGCGTCTTAAATCGCCTTTGCGGTGAGGGCCGTCAAGAATCATCTGGTCGCCGGTGTAAGCGTGTACTGTCGTCATGAAGCCTGATACGATGGGCGCGAGGTCGTTAAGGGCCTTTGCCATAGGAGCAAGGCAGTTCGTCGTGCAACTTGCCGCTGAAATAATCGTGTCTTCGGGTTTAAGCGTCTTGTGGTTGACATTGTAAACGATTGTCGGAAGGTCATTTCCGGCAGGAGCGGAGATAACAACTTTGCGCGCACCGGCTTTAATATGAGCTTCAGCCTTTGCCTTTGACGCATAGAAACCTGAGCACTCAAGAACTACGTCAACTTTAAGCTCGCCCCAAGGAAGCTCCTCCGCTTTCGGTTTAGCATAAATAGTAATAACTTTTCCGTCTACGGTGATTGTGCCTTTTTCGTCATCAAAGCCTACTGTCTTATTGTAGCGTCCGTGTGTCGTGTCGTATTTAAGAAGATGAGCAAGCATTTTCGGAGCGACAAGGTCATTGATAGCTACGACCTCGTAGCCCTCTGCATCAAACATCTGACGGAAAGCGAGACGGCCTATTCTTCCAAAGCCGTTAATGGCAACTCTTACAGCCATAATAAAAATTCCTCCTAAAATTTAACAAATTTCTGATAATCATCAAAACGTTTTCATTATACAACAATTTATTTTCATAAAAAAAGACCCGGATTTTTCCGGGCCTCGAAGGTTTTATTTTTACTGAAGCAGACTGAGAACTGACTGCGGAAGCTGGTTTGCTTGAGCAAGCATTGAAGTTCCCGACTGGTTGAGAATCTGGAGCTTCACAAACTCCATCATGGTCTGGGCCATGTCTGCGTCTCTTATTCTGGACTCTGCCGCCGTCAAGTTCGTCATTGTCGTTGTCAAGTTCTCGCTCGTGTATTCGAGTGCGTTCTGGTAGGCTCCGATTTTAGCACGTTGAGTCGAAACTTTATTGATGGCCGCGTCAATCTGTCCGATTGATTTTGAGGCTGCCTCGCGTGTCGCAACGTTGATGTTAGTAACACCAAGTGCGCCTGCCGTCATATTTCCGATGTCGATTGCGATGTCCTCGCCCTCGTTCGCGCCGATTTGGAATACCGTAGAGCTGTCCACGATGTGAATAACTGCATCATAAGAGTCAGTGTCAGCAGTAAGGAGGAAATTATTTTCGCTCTCGCTCCACGTAGCCTTGATGTTAGCCGTTGCGCTGAACTCTATGTCAACGTTAGGGTGAAGAACGCCGATTAACCTGTTGTCAGAGACTTTGACGTTTGTCGCGCCGTTTACCGGGATTCCGGTGTGAGCGTCATAAATTGAAGCAATAAACGCCGATGTTGAACTCTCCTGAACGACGTTGAAAGCAAGCGAGTTAATTAAATCTTCGTCGCCGCTGAAAGTCAAATCTCCGGCCGAGCCTGGAAGCAGCGAACGGAAAATAAACGTCCCTGCGACTGTCTCAAGCCCCTGAGAAGGCATCGCAACGCCCTGAGTTTTTTCAACGAACGTGCAGAATTTATTTGAGTCCGTCCCTTCGGTCAAATATTTCGCCTGTCCGAGACCGTTGGCTATAGCGTCATTGAATTTATTTTTGAGCTCGTTCAGCGTGTCTGTTCCGTAAAGCGTGATGTTTGTGCTCTCGCCGTCGCCCTGAGTTATCGTTATCGTCTTGGGCGAGTCAAGCATGAAAACGCCTGACGTATTCCAGAACGTATTAAGGTCGCGGAGCTTAGTATCGCCGACTGCCGTTTTTCCGATGTATGCAGCCGTGAAGCTTGCGAGTTCGTCGTTTTCCTGAATCTGGTCGTCATCTGAACCTGCAACAAAACTGCTGCTTGTGGTCAAAATTACGTCCCCGTTATAGACTGTGCCGTTTTCAGAATTAAGATAGAAATTTCTGAAGTGGAGGTCTTTATTCTGCGCTGCCGACGAGTCAATGTTAAAAATCAAAGGCTGTCCGACTAGAGGCTTGGTTGCGCCGTCTGCATATTTATCGTTACCGCCTGAGTACGTGAAATCGCTGTTTGTTTCGGCTGTATCTCCATCAATGTCGGGGTTATACCACGCATCCTGCCAGTCTAAATCCTGGTCGCCGATGACTTTTACGCCCATATCGACATTGGCATTTGCGTTGCCGGCCGCTGAGCCTGACGCTCTGACGTTGAGAACAAATTTCGCGCCGACTGAATAATCATCAAATGAGCCGCTGCCAAGCGCGAGGGTTAATGCCGGAGTATCACCATCGGCTGTAGGCTGTCCGATTAACTGCCCCAAATCTACAGGGCTTGCGGCCTCTCCGTTGGTAATTTTCAGCGTGATGTTGTCCATAACCGAGCTGTCTATCGAGCCGTCTACTTTGAGAATATTCGACTGGGCACTGAGAATTACAGTTCCGTCCTCGTTGTTGCCGCTCATTGAAGTAACCGTGAAAAGAATACTCGCGTTATTCTCCGGTGTTTCAGAAGTAATTGTGAAGTAGTCCTCTAAGCCCGTGCCGTCCTCGCCTGCAAAAACCTGCGTAGTATTGCCGTCTGCATCTGTCTGTTTGAAGCCGTAAGCAGCTATAACTGCCGTAGTGTCAGAGCCGTCAGTCGCCTGGACTTTATAGTTTCCTGCCGGGAGGCTGTCAACTTTCACATCAGTAACGCCCTTCTCAGTGAGCATTGAAACTTCAGTTATAACGTTAGGGTGCTTGATAGTCATGACTGAAGATTTCTGAACTTGACCCGTTCCTGTCTGGTTGGGGTCTACGTTCACTTTAATTCTGTAGTTGCCCTCAAAAGATTTTTTCTGTCCGAACTGGTCAATCTCTCTGAGCGAACCGTTGACGTAAGCCTTGACGTTAAGATTGCTAGATGAGGTTATACCGGCAGAACTTCCGTCAAGCAGACGCTTTTTATTAAACTGCGTCGTCTTAGCTATGCGGTCAATCTGGTCGGCAAGCTGATTAATTTCAAGCTGAATGTAACTTCTGTCCTGCGAGGTGAGAGTGTCGTTTGAAGCCTGCACAGCAAGCTCGCGCATTCTCTGAAGCATCGAGTTTGTCTCGCCGAGTGCGCCTTCCGCAACCTGAAGCATTGACGTAGCGTCCTGAGTGTTCCTGATTGCTATCTCAAGTCCGGAAATTTGAGCGCGCATTTTCTCGCTTATTGCAAACCCTGCCGCGTCGTCAGCAGCTGAATTAATCCTTAAACCTGTTGAAAGTTTCTCAATCGTCTTTTCCATCGCGTTATTCGTCGAACTCAACGAATTATACGCGGTTAATGCCGGTATGTTATGATATATCCTCATTGTATTTAGCCTCCTGCAAACGGGAATTTTCAGCCCCGTCTCTCAAAATTATTTTTAATATTATATTTTTCTTTCTATTTTCTATTATTTTTCTTCTAAAAACTCTTGTGCCGCATTCCCTTGCAGTGTTCGGCTTCCGTGCCTTCACGTTTTATTTATCGGCCGGCCGATAAAAGACTTTAATTTAACTTCAAAAAAACTTCACTGCCATTTCAAGTAGGAGTTAGGAGGTAGGAGGTAGGAGGAGAAGAAAATTTGACAAAAAAATAAATTTTGATATTATATTCGCTGTTGTTCGACCTTGGGTGGTTAGTTCAGAGGTAGAACGCTTCCTTGACACGGAAGAGGTCAGAAGTTCGATTCTTCTATCACCCACCAGAATAAATATGAATAGAATATAATTCGGGAAATCCGATTTTGAATAGAGGCTCGCTCAAGAGGCGGGTCTTTGTGTTATTTAAGGGGCAGGAAAATAAAAAATGAGGGGCTGTCCTCCCCTCGCAGACTTTACCATAAATTTACTGCTCCGTTTTGCTGACCTTTAACCCAGTACGCTTTATTTTCATCGACGCGGACATAAATCTTGTCGGCACCTTCAGCCTTTGCGATAATTTCATCCGGAGTAATCGTTCCGCCTAACGGAGACTGAATAAAAATTTCTGTTTTCTTAGTTTTTGGAGATGGTACTGATGCAGGCTGTTGTTTCTTTAATCTTTTCCACGAAACTACTGACTGCCATTTTAGCCCATATGCATTCGCTACGGTATGAACGCCGAGTTCTTTTGATTTTTCAGCAATTAATATTTTTTCGCCATCATCATAGTGGTCTTTAATGGGTGGCATTCCATCAAGACCCGGCATAAGTTCACTCATAATCCTCACCTCCTTATGATTAATATTTTAGCACATCCGGCTTTAGAAGACAGCCGACGACTTTAACGCGGCAGTCCTTGCGACGCATCACCTGCGGAAAGCCGACAAGCGATACAGGCTATAAAGCCTAACTCCTAATTTAGCACCGGCTTGTTGCGAAGCACCGCGCTTCCGTTCCTGGCAAAGCCTACAGTCATTCCGGCTATATACTTCTCAATAAACTGCGATACTTCAGCATCATTCATCTTCAAATCTAATTTTGATAACGCCCTGTTAATAACAGAAAAGAGATTTAATTTAGCTAAGTGATTGTCTTCGATTTCGTGAATAACCTCCTGCAGGACCGCCTCAGTTTTCAGTTCAAGATTTCCGGCCGTGAAAAACTCGTCAATATAAAAGAAATGAATATTGTTATTCTGAAGTCTTTGGTAATATGCCTGTGAACAGTTGTCGTATTCAAGCATGACGAGAAATTTTATCTCCGGCGTTAATTCGATAAGCGGCCAAAAATCACAATCGCTCGAAATTATTACAGCTGCGTCAATCGGCCTCCCGTCAGCTATGCTCTGTGCTATCTCCCTGTAAAATTTTATCGTCAATGCAACGTCAACGGCGGATTTCTCATCTTTAACCCTGTCGGTCAAATAATATTCAAGCGGCAAATTTTCATTGCGCCTCAATGCACGCCATTGCGCGGAAGTGTGTTCGTCATCTACCAAAAGAATTTTAGCAACCTTGTCAATCATTCCCCTAGCGTCTAAATCTTTCATTATGCCGATAACTTTGCAAGGGTCAGCGTTCTCACAGTCAACAGCAATGATAATCCGCCCTGAGCTTACAAAAAAATCTTCCGGGTCCGTGATTGCTGCGTCGCCGGCTTCTGTAACTTTGCTCATGTCGTAAAATTTATCCCTGTTGCGCTCATAAAGAATCGGTAAAAATTTCGCGTCGTCGCGCAAAATATTTCCGTCGCTCTCGTCGGGGGACCAGTTTATAAATGACTGATAGGGGAATAAATCTCTAAATTCGCTGTAAATTCTCGCGGCCTCTTTATTTCCTTCGATTGTGCTGCCCTTGTTGATAAAAAATAAATTTCTGATATAAGGCCATTTTATCCAGTCAGGCAAAAATTTCTGACAGTTTGGAACATGCGGAAGCAAATAATTATGAACGTCTACAATATACTCATCAAGCCTGCGCCGAGCTCTTACAAAGGTTATGCCGTCCTCCTCAAGGCCCTGCAAAGCGTCCTGCGGAACTAAATCGGGAATGGCATCAATATTTTTTATGTCTGAGTTCATCTCCGTTAGTATCGCTTTGAAATTTCTTTGTAATTTTGTTCTAAGCCTGCAAAGATTTCTGACTATCCGCGCCTCCCTGTCCTTATTTAATTCGTCATAAATGCTTCTATAAAACTGCGGAGTCATGTTTTCAATTTGGCTTTGCCCGACACCGAAATATTTATCATCAATGCCGATTAAAAAAGCTATCTTTGAAACTATTTCGCGTTTTGTTTTTGAATTTTCTGCTGATATTCTGTTGAACGGAAGATTTTCCGAAAAGTTCTGCAGCGATGTGCGCTTATCGTCATCGAGCATACTGCCTATGCTAAAATCGCTCATAATATTTTTTGTATCGTCCTTTCTTGCTATATTTCAATTAAGAGTTAAGAGTTATAAAGATTTCCAGCTCTTGAAGCCCTTGCCTAAGACTTCTGACGCATCGCAGATTGATACAAATGCCCTCTCGTCTTTCTCTTTCAAAAATTTCTTGAGCATTACGACATGACGAGGCGATAAAAGCGTAAACAAAATCGGCCTCTCCTGCCCCGTATACGCTCCTTTGCCCTCAATGCGCGTTACGCCTTTTCCCAAAGAAGTTATGAAACTGCTGACTTCATCAGGAATATTTGTAATTATTATGGCCTGCTTGCGCTTGTCAAAGCTATGCGTTACGCTGTCAACAGTTATTCCGTTCACATAAAGCCCGACAGCACCGTAGACGACCGACTCAAGACCTATAACACCGATTGACAGACCCAAAATAAAAAAGTTTATGAAAATTGAAAAACGCCCTATCTCAATTCCGTAGCGTCTTCTGAGAGCCGCCGCTAAAATATCCGTTCCTCCGCCTGAGCCTCCGACGTTGAGCATTAAGCCGCCTGCTGTACCCTTCAATACTCCCACGATTACAGTGGCCATAAATTTATCATCAGGAAGCGGCAGAGGATACTCATCAAAAATTGAAAGTCCAGTCGAAAACGTCATTATAGCCAGCAGCGTCAAGACTAAAAATCTTATGTTAAGGTCTTTATGAGCCCACCAGACTAATAAAATATTTCCCGTCAAAATTACCCAGTTAGGCGAAATTCCGAACATGTAATTAGTTAAAACCGCAATGCCCGACACGCCTAAATCAGGAAATCGATAATGAAGCGTGAAATAATTTACCGCGAAGGCTTGAATTAAACTTGCTATTATTATGACTAGAACGGCTTTCCAGTCCTCTTTAATTATTTTTACTGTATGTGTATAAAGCGATAGAAAAAAATTTTTCAAATTATAAATTCCTCCCTTTGAAAATTATCTTAGCACAGTTATGAGAGTTATGAAAAATCCCCCCTGCCGCGAAAAACGACAGAGGGGAAAAGATTGAGACTTTCCTTAACGTCTCTTTTTAAGTGTCGCAAACACTAGTATTAAAGCAGATAAGGCCCCATAACCAAATCCGGCATCACAGCCGCCGCCGCTTGAACTTGCAATTCCGCCTGCGGAACCCGTAACGCTTCCCGTTTCGATCGTTACGTCCATGTTGCCGTTTTCTTCGTCTTCATCTTCCGCCGTGATGAAAGACCCTGCTGACGCAGTTCTGCCGCTCCTTCTGAAGCCCGTGTCATATTCGTATTTGAAATTCTTGGGCGTTCTCGTGAAGCTGACTTTTCCGTCCGTTACCGTCGCCGTCTGCGTGCTGTTGTCGTCCGAAGCAACGTAAGTTATATCCGAAGAAATTTGAGCAACGTCAAACGGCGTTTCAGCTCCCTCAGTGTAAGGTACAGTGTAGCCCTCTATTTTTTCGGGTGTAACTGTAGCTTTGAGTGCAACGCCGCTTTCGTCATAAGTCTTTGTAAAGTTTTCAGGTGTGCCGGTGATTGTTACTGCAACGTCCTTACTCGATACGCCGAACGGATAAGTATCATCACTAAGTTTGAGCATGTAGGCCGTTGCTGTATCGCCGTCTTTTGCAAGATATGCTGACGGGTCTGCTGTGAATGCACCGCCGGAAATTTCAAAAGTATATCCACCGCTTTTGTCGAAACTAACAATATCTCCGCTGAAAAAACCGCCTGTAATTGTTACTTTTCCTTTTCCATCACCACCGTTGCCCATGCCGTTTAATGAGGAAGTCCCAGTAAACGTACCACCTTCAATAGTTATCAAACCTTGATCACCGCTATTGTTGTAGGCACCGTTTGAAATAGGGTATTGTCCTGTGAACGTACCACCATAAATATGTGCAACATTCCAGTTTAACAATGTAGTAGCATTGCTTGTGCCTGTATTAGTAGTGCTATCAAATTTACCGTCATAGATATAAAGGTCACCATAATCATCATTTTTTATAACAGAACAACTTTTTTGACCTGATTGTCCAGTAAATGCTCCATTCTTAATTGTTAATTTCGCATTTGAATTTTCATCATGTGCATACTGGGTGCCTCCTATCTTATCATTAGCACTACTGCCAGAAGCATTCGCCCAGCCATTAGCAATAACACTCGAAGGATTAGTATTTTCGGTAGGTTTTACGGTTACTTCTCCGCTAATAATCATAGTATCAAGATTTTTAATAATGTACCATGATGATGAAGTATAAGTACCGCCTTCTAATGTACATGTAGCACCAGGAATATTTCCAACTGCCGCGTGCTTACTGGAAACTTCACCAGTACCTTTAATTGTCAAAGTACCCTTGTTGACGATTACATCTACATTTGCTGTTCCGCTTGATATTTTATGGCCATTAAGGTTGATAGTAATAGTTTTGCCCGTATCAACAACTAAAGCTTCTGTAGTAGTGATATCGCCGCCCAACGTAATAGTCCCGTCAGTATTTAATGCAGTCTTTAAGTTTTCAAGAGCTGTTATTTCTCCATCAGCACTCGCGTCCGGCGAACTCCACAAAAAAACAAACGCGCACAACAACAAAAGCCATTTTACCCGTTTCATGATAAAATTAACTCCTTTCAAAGTTAAAAATTTTTATATAAAAAATCCCTCTGCTTTCATGGGACGCGGAATTTCCCACGAAAAATACAGAAGGATTTATTTATATCTGCTATTGAATTTATTTTATTTGTGGTATTTTGTGGTATAATGAAAATCTATTGAGCGATTGCAATGACTTGCGTTAAGAGCGCATGAGTGGCTGGGCGCTGGGCGCTACATACCGAATTATCTGCATTTTTGCAAGCATTGATCGACATTTTCCTTTCTTTTTTTAATTTTTAATTTTTATT
>JAFSXR010000055.1 GCA_017443985.1 Synergistaceae bacterium | reverse complement strand
TTCGTCCTACAGCAATTCCGGAACCGTTGAGAGTGTGAGCGAATTTAATTTTTCCTCCGTCTGAAGGTCTAAATCTCAAATTCATTCGTCGAGCCTGAAAATCCTCGCAGTTTGAGCAGGAACTTATCTCCCTGTATTTATTTTGAGAGGGCAGCCAGACTTCCAAGTCGTAAGTTTTGCACGAGCCAAAGCCGATGTCGCCCGAACATAAATTCACGACCCTGTAGGGCAATTCTAAAGCCTCTAAGACTTCGCCGGCGTTATTCGTCAATTTTTCGAGTTCGTCATAACTTGTCTCAGGCGTGCAGATTTTTACCATCTCTACCTTATCAAACTGGTGCTGTCTCATTAAGCCCCTGACATCACGCCCCGCGCTGCCTGCCTCGCGTCTGAAGCACGGAGTGTAGGCCGTGTAGTATAACGGCAGGTCTTTTTCTTCGAGAATTGTCTCGCGGTTCAAATTCGTCAAAGGCACTTCGGCGGTCGGAATGAGCCATAAGTCATCGTTTTGAAGTTTATATAAATCTTCCGCGAATTTCGGGAGCTGTCCGGTTCCTTCAAGAATTGCCGAGCGTACCATGAAAGGCGGCTCAACTTCTAAATAACCGTGCTTCTTTGTGTGCATGTCGAGCATGAAATTAACGAGTGCGCGCTCCATTCTCGCGCCGAGTCCCTTTAGGACGGTGAAACGGCTCTGAGCTAACATAACGCCTTTCTCAAAATCCATAATGCCTAACGCTTCGGCGACGTCCCAGTGAGGTTTGGGCTCAAAGTCAAATTTTTTAGGCTCGCCCCATTTTCTTACGACCGGATTATCGTTTTCATCATTGCCGATCGGAGTTGTCTCGCTCAATTTATTCGGCAGCGTCATTAAATGGGTGTGTAATTCTGTCTCGACTTCGGCAAGTTCAGCGTCAAGAGATTTAATCCTGTCGCCCATCGCTTTGATTTCAGCCTTGAGGGCGTTTACGTCAAGGCCCGGATTATTTTTCGCGCTTCCGATTTTTCTTGAGCCTTCATTGCGCTTGGCCTTGAGGTCTTCAGTTTCGCCGATTATTTTGCGCCTTCTCTCGTCAAGCTCCGAGAGAACGTCAAGATTAAAATCATGATGACGGTTTTTTAATACTTCGGCATATTCAGCCTTATTTGCGAGGATATATTTAATATCAAGCATTATAAATTTTTTCTGTCCTTTCTGTTTCTGTTGTATCTTTGCGAACGTTCTTTAATAAATTTGCCATTTCGATAGCTCCTAATGCACAGTCCGAGCCTTTGTTGCCGGCTTTGCTTCCTGCCCTGATTAACGCCTGGTCTAAAGTGTCGCACGTCAACACGCCGAACAAGACCGGCACACGATGCTCAAGCCCGACGTTAGCAAGACCCTTTGACGCTTCGGCAGCGACGTAATCAAAGTGAGGAGTGTCGCCGCGAATGACCGCGCCTAATGCTATTATAGCGTCATATTTCCCCGTTAAGGCGACTTCTTTTGCGATCAAAGGAAGTTCCCACGCGCCCGGCACCCAAAAAATATCAATCGAATTTCCCGACACGTCATGACGCATTAAAGTATCTTTCGCGCCCTCAATTAAACGCGACGTAACAAGATCATTGAAGCGTGAAGCAACGATAGCAATTTTTAAGCCTGTGCCGATTAATTTTCCTTCTGTAATTTTCATGTTTGTTTTTCTCCTTTAGATTTTTTGCGGCAGGATTTTTACCTCCTGCCTCCTAATTCCTAACTCCCTACCTAACGGCAGGCAGGCTACCTAAAAATATGTCCCATTCGGTTTTCTTTAGTGCTTAAATATTTTTCGTTAAACTCATTCGGTTTTATTAAAATCGGAACGCGCTCGACAATTTCAATGCCGTATTCTTCGAGGCCGGAAATTTTGCCAGGGTTGTTCGTCATGAGGCGGATTTTCTTCAGCCCTAAGTCCTTCAAAATTTCCGCGCCTGTTCCATATTCGCGCATGTCCGGCGGAAAGCCTAAAGCTACGTTAGCGTCAACAGTATCAAGCCCTGCGTCCTGAAGTTTATAAGCTCGGAGTTTATTTAATAACCCAATGCCGCGCCCTTCCTGACGCATATATAACAAAACTCCGCGCCCTTTGTCAGCTATCATCTTCAAAGCCGTATGAAGCTGAGGTCCGCAGTCGCACCGCAGCGAGCCTAAAACATCGCCCGTAAAACATTCGCTGTGGACGCGGGTTAAAACAGGCTCGTCCGTCAAAATATCGCCCATTGTCAAAGCTAAATGAGTGTGCGCGTCGTCGTCCTGATTGATTGCCCGGTAAGCACTGACGTTAAAAACGCCGTATTCGGTCGGGATTTTAACTTCGAGTTTTTTTTCAACCCGTTTATATTCGGGCTTCTTTATAATTATTTCGTGTTCGTGATTATGTTCATGACAATTCATTTTTACTTCGGAATTAAAGGAAAAACTCCTGCCTCCTAACTCCTCACTCCTAACTGATTTACATCTCCAGCAGCGACGCTAAATAATTTCCGCTGTCCTTTTTATTTTCATTATAGCCCGTCAGGCGCGCAACATATTTGCCAAGTATATCGGTCTCAAGATTTATAAAGCTACCGGCTTTCAAATTTCCAAGCGTCGTGTTCGCGAGCGTCTCAGGAATTAATCCGACCGAAAAATTTTTATCGTTCACGCTGATAACCGTGAGGCTCACTCCGTCAATGGCCACTGAACCTTTTTCGACGATGCCTCGAAGTAATTTTTTATCGTCGGGCGCGAACACAGCCTCTTTTGTCGCAGTGCCTTTGATATCGATTAATTTCGCTACACCGTCAACATGTCCCAAAACTAAATGGCCGTCGAGCCTGTCCGTTAATTTCATTGCGCGTTCGAGATTTATTTTCGTGCCCGTTCTTAAAAATTTATTAAACCACGTCCGATTAAAAGTCTCGCGCATCATCTGAACGTCAAAAGATTTATTGTCGTTCCTCGTAACTGTGAGACATGCTCCGCTGACGGAGACAGACTGACCCTTTACGAGTTCGCCCGAAAAATTTTCAGCCTCTATTGTGAGAGTGTAGAAAGCTCCGCTCTGAAAAAATTTCCCGACCGTCCCTGTCCTCTCTATAAGTCCGGTGAACATGACAACCGCCCTTCTATAAAAATATCTTTGCCGATTAAGCCGGATTTTATATTATTAATCGAAAATGCTTCGCTCACTGAATTAAAATTCATGCCAAGCTCAAAGCCTCTGCCCTCACCCAAAATTTTCGGAGCGTAAAATAAATTTACGTAATCAGCAAGGCCGCTCTTTATAAAAGAACTTAGCACAGCCGCTCCGCCCTCGACCATTAAATTTAATACGCCTTTTGAAATTAAAACGTCAAGAATATTTTTCACGCTTAAATTTTCGAGCGTTACGACTTCCGCGCCGTTATCTTTTAATTTTTTTGCTCTCTCTGAATTTTCATTTTCAAGCGTAAAGATAATACACCTGCCGTCATTAGCAGCATGAATTATTTTTGCGTCTGACGGAGTTTTTAATGACGAGTCTAAAATTATTCTCTTGGGATTTATTCCTTCAACGTGCCTCACTGTTAATTCCGGGTCATCATTCAAGACTGTATTAACTCCGACTAAGACAGCGTCATTTTCTGCGCGCAGCCCGTGAGCCTTCGTACGTGCTTCAATTCCCGTCAGCCATTTACTTGAATTATTTGCGAGGCACATTTTACCGTCAAGACTCAGCGCGGCCTTCAACGTTACGAACGGCCTTTTATATTTATGAACAAAAACAAAGCCGCGATTTAACCATTTCGATTCGTTTTCAAGTTCTCCGTGAAGTTCTGTAACTTTTATTCCGACGTTGCGTAAAATTTCAATGCCCCTGCCGTTGACTTTCTCATTAGGGTCGCGCATGGCAATAACAACTTCAGAAATTTTTTCTTTAACAAGTCTCTCGGCACACGGCGGAGTCTTTCCGTAATGAGAACAAGGCTCAAGCGTTACATAAAAAATCGAGCCTTCAATATTTTTATTGCGGGCTTGAGCGTCGTTAATCGCTTCGATTTCCGCGTGGGGGTGCCCGTAGCAATGGTGCCAGCCCTCGCCGATGACTTCATCATTTTTTACGATCACACAGCCGACTAACGGGTTGGGCGATGTTCTTCCGCGACCATTCAGAGCTAACGACAAAGCCTTTTTCATATATAATTCGTGTGAAATTTTATTGCCTCCGAAAAAATTTTTTTCGAGAATATTTTAGCCGTCGGGTGTATCATTTACAAGGCAATAATTAAATTAAGGAGTGTTTTGAGTTTGAGAGCAAGAAAAAATCTGCGCGCAATTTTTTTATTATTGATTATTATTATGTTTTCAACTTCAACGGCGTTTTCAGCAGCACGGAGAAAATCGAAAAATTCTTACGACATTATAATAGCCGGAGCAGGCACGGGAGGAATGGCTGCCGCTATACAGGCAGCGCGAATGGGCGTTGAAGTTTTGATCGTCGAGCCCAGCACATGGATCGGAGGCCAAGCCACTGCCGCAGGAGTCTCGACTATGGACGACATGAGCAGACAGTCGAGCGGTCTATATAAAGAATTTATCAAACGAATGAGAGATTTTTATGAGTATCACGGAAAATCTATGGGAACATGCTACTGGACTTCCAACAGCGTTGCATTCGAGCCGCATATCGGCCAAGAGTTTCTCGTCGCGCTTGTCAATGAGGCACGCAGAAAAAGCACGATAGATTTTTTGATGAACTCGGAAATTATCAGCGTCAACAAAAATAAAAATAAAATTACCGGCGTTACTGTCAGAACTCCTGAAGGCGATAAGCGTTACGCCTGCAAAATTTTAATCGACGCGACAGAATACGGCGATTTAATTCCCCTCTGCGGAATTTCTTACAGGGCAGGAAATTCAATGTCGCCCTTCTTAAATCCTGACGCTATGGTCCAGGAAATTACTTGGCCCGCTGTAATTCATAAATACATGCCGACCGTGCCGGACTACTTAAAACCGCGTGAGCCTCTGCCCGGCTACGAGCTTGCGAAAAGAAATTACGAGAGCTACGTTACAGTTGACGGATATAATTTCAAAAATACTTATCCCGTTCAAACGCCCGTTAATTTTATGACGCACAACGCCTACAGAGGGGTGCCTGACAGCTCGAACCCCTACAACTATGACGCGGACAAACAGAACAGAGAATATATCACTAAGACAGTTTTGAACTGGGGCAACGATTATCCCGGCACTTACGCTTGGAACGGAAAGCGCGGACTCCCCGTCGCTTATCTCGAGGATAGAGAAGTAAGAAAAGAAGTTGAGCGCGAAGCCCTATTAAAGACCCTTCACTTTATTTATTACATTCAGAACGAACTCGGCGAAGAATGGAGCGTTGCAGACGACGAATATAAAAATAGAATTTTGCCCGAAGCAGCCAGAGGACTTCCGCCGGAGTGGCAGGAGATTGTTAAACGTATGCCGGTTATTCCGTATGTCAGAGAGTCGCGCAGAATTATCGGTCATCATACTTTAACTTCACATGAGCTTCTTCAAAATTCATTGAGCTACAGGGACGGACAGACGAGCCACGAATTTTCGGACGCTATTGCGATAGGAGGCTATATCCTTGACCTTCACGGCGCGAACACTGACGCGGACATGGAATGGGATTTAGGCGAAAATGCAAATGCTTCGATTATCAACAGACCGCGAGGGCCTTTCCAAGTTCCGATGAATATTTTAATTCCTAAAGGGACTGACGGATTTATAGCCGCTGAAAAAAATTTATCGATGTCGCGTCTTGCACAGGGTGCTTTGAGATTACAGCCGATTACAATGATGACGGGGCAGGCCGCCGGAGCGTTGGCAGCAGTCGCGGTCATGGAGAAAAAAACTCCGCGTGAAGTTCACCCGTTGAGCGTCCAGTGGGAACTGCTTAACTCGGGCGTAAATTTATCGCTCTGTAAATATTCTGACGTTCCCGAAACTCATTCGCTTAATAAAAGCGTTCAGGTTTCAAATTTGTACGGAATTGCAATGCCCATTGAATATCCTCATTCTGTACCGTTCAATCTTTCTTTTTTAGACGATCCCGTGTGGGAAATGGCAATAATTAAAGGCGAGGACATGGGCGTGTTCGGCCTCAATGAATTAATTACGACTAGGGACGCGGCAAGAATTATAACGAATGCTCAAAATATTTTAGGAATGAAAAGGCGTGCCCCCTCCGGGCTTGAGAAAGATAAATTAATTACACGCGGAGAATTAGCTAAGGCCGTCTATGAAGCTTTCCCGGCCCTTAAAAATATTCCGCGCAAGAAAAGCTCAAAGCTCCCGTTCAAAATCGAGAACAACAGAAATCAAGATTACGTTACGGCTCTCGCGCACTTAGGAATTTTGAACGTCTACATGATTGACGGAACTTTTCATTACGGGCGGCCCGTTACAAAAGGCGAAGCGGTTGACATAATCGTGAGGGCCTGCGTAAATTTTGTGAAAAATTAAAAAACACTTGTGATATAATAATCAAAGTAGTTCCCCCTAAATCGAGGGGAACTATTTTTTTGGGGACTACTCTGGGGACTACAGAAATTTTTATTTTTTTTAGAGACAATAAATTTTCACGAAGCTAATTAAAAAAATAATGATGAAAATTTTTTCGGAGGCATTCAAAAAATTTCGCGCCGTATTTTTTTGGTGCTTTTATAATTTTTGAATGACATCTTCCGGCGGAAGAGCCTCTATCATTTCTTGAAGGGTCTTTTTATTTCCCGGGTGTCTCCACGTCGGCGGAAGTATATCCTTCAGCGGCACAAGCACGAATAATCTTTCAGGCAGACTCACGTGAGGAATGTTAAGCTCCGGAGATTTATATATCACGTCATCGATTAAAAGAATATCACTGTCAATCTTTCTCGGCCCCCAGCGCACTGACTCCTCACGGCCAAGCTCAACTTCAAAATTTTTTACAGCTCTTAAAATTTCAAGCGGCGCGATAAATTTTTCGGTCTCGACTTTTACGCAGGCGTTCAGAAAATCAGGCTGGACAACTCCGCCCCACGCTTTAGTCTCATAAATTCCGCTGACGTTCGTTATTTTTCCAAGTGATTTTATTTTTTCGACAGCGTCATTGAGATTCTTTAACCTGTCGCCTAAATTTGAGCCAAGTCCAAAATATATATTCATGCCGATCTATTTTTGCGAGTAGCCTAATCTCTTCAAAGCGGTTATATTTTTCCGCCAGTCCGGCACGACTTTGACCCATAAATCTAAAAACACTCCGAAGCCCGTAGCATCCTCGATGCTTTTCCGGGACAGCGCACCGATTTTTTTTATCATCTCTCCGCCGTTGCCGATTAAAATTTTTTTCTGGCCTTCAGTTTCGGCGATTAAAGACGCTCGAATATATAATTTTTTTCTGCCGGGATATTCTTCGGGGCTTTTATATTCAACAACTTCGACGGCTATCCGGTGCGGCACTTCATCATGAAGGGACATTAAAATTTTTTCTCTGATAATTTCTGCGGCCATAAATTTTTCCGTCGTGTCCATCAAAATTTCCGGGTCATATAGCGGCTCGCCTTCGGGTATGAAAGGCATTAAAGCCGACATTAAATTTTCAAGCCCTTTATTTAATTTCGCGGAGACGGCAATTTTTGCGCTGAAGCCGTAAAGAGTTTCATATAAACTAAAAACCCGTGAAGGGTCTGCCTTGTCGGACTTATTTGCGATTAAAATTACGGGGATTTTTTTCGGCAGGACTTCGGCGACGGCGTAATCATCGGGCTGTAATTTCTTCGCGCCTGCGTCAACAAGCCACAGAACAGCGTCAGAATTTTCTACAGCGTCAAGAATTTCATCGTTCAGAAAAATTCCGAGCTTGTCTCTTGAATTTTTTATTTTATAAAGTCCCGGAGTGTCGGTGAAAATTATTTGAGCGTTCTCATCGTTATAAATGCACCTGATTGAATTTCGAGTCGTCTGGGGCTTGGGCGAAATTATAACGGCCCGGGTTTTTAGGAACGCGTTAATTAAAGATGACTTGCCGACGTTCGGACGGCCTATAAGTGATACGGTGCCGCACTTCATTTTTTAATTTTTATTTCTTATTTTGGCAGCAGCGACAAAGACTGCAAAAGCCCCATCATTCCTTGAGCAGCGACATCTTTTATAATTTTTCCTTCAGCATTGAAATAATAAAAATTCATGCAACTGAACGAAAATTTTTTCCCTGTCGCCGGAAAATTCATAAACATTCCATCGTGAGTGCCTGAACAAATCCAACTAACTGCGGCTTTATTTTCGTCAACAACGATGTCAGCAATTTCCCAATGAATATCAGAAAAGCTGCGTCTCATAATTTCTACGACTGAAAGATAGCCCGTGCCGCCGTAAAGTTTTTCATCTGAAATCAAGCTCGCAAATTCGGCTCGTTCGTCAATTAATTCTTCAGCGAGTTTTTTATCGTTTGTGTTGATACAAATTCTAAAACGATCAATATTTTTTCTGTTGCGTTCGATAATATTCATAATTTATTTTTAATTTATAAATTAAAAAGTGTTTTTTACTTCCTACTTCCTAACTCCTAATTCCTACTTGCTTTTAATAATCCGGGTCAAGAGTGAACGAATGAGGCAATAATTTTTTCAGCTCGTAAACTTTTGCTTCGCCCTTTGAAGCCATCACGACCAGCATATCTTTATTAAATTCCATTAGAGCCTGACGGCACGCGCCGCACGGAGGACACTCAATTTTGAAATAGTCGTCGCTGTCCTCGTGTGAACCTGCAACGGCGACGGCGAGGGGATTTTTTTTGCCCTGCGAAATCATTATGACGACTCCGGCGCGTTCGGCACAGATCGTAATTCCGTAAGAAGCGTTTTCAACGTTGCATGACTTTATAACTTCGTCATTCTCAAAAAGCATTGCCGCCCCGACATGAAAGCGCGAATAAGGAACATATGCTCTGTCCGCTGCCTCACGAGCCATTTTCAGAAGCTCTTCGGGAGAAATTTTTTCTGAAGGCCAGTTTTCTTTTGCTGACATGAAATTTAATAACCCACCTTAAAAAATTTTGGATAACGCGAATATTTTATCATTAACTGCTAAGTATTATTTTCGTTGACGAAAAAATGAATTTATATTATTTTATTCTTATTCCAAAAAAGTTCACAAAAATTTTCACGATTAACTTTCGTTATATTTCTTTAAGGAGGTATTTATCCCGAATGAGCAAAAAACTTGTAGCTGATCTCATAGTCGATTATCTTGAACGCAGAGACGTTAAATATATTTTCGGTCTTTGTGGTCATACAGTTATCGGAATGCTTGACGCTCTTTCACGAAGCAAAAAAATCAAGTACATTTCCAACCGTCATGAAGCAGTCGCCTCGACGGCAGCCGACGGTTACGCAAGAGTAACTCACAAGGCCTCTGTCGTAATGTGCCACTTAGGGCCCGGCATCACGAACGTTTTGACGGGCGTTGCGAATGCGGCGTTCGATTCGATTCCTATGGTCGTATTTGCCGGAGATGTGCCGAGCTATTATTACGGCAAGCACCCTCATCAGGAAGTCAACATGCACGGAGACGCGACGCAGTACAGACTTTTGGAGCCCGTCTGCAAACGCTGCTGGAGGGTTGACGACGCTGAAGCGCTGCCCGACATTCTCGACAAGGCTTTCAGGCTCGCTGAATCAGGAAGGCCCGGCCCGGTTTTAATTGACATGCCGATGGATATTTGGTCGCGGGAAATTGAAGAAGACCTCTTTGCACGCACATACAACGACAGCCACATCACAATGAAGCCTGCGCTTGATCCTTCGGCGGCAAAGGCTATAGCGAAAAAATTAATCGAGGCTAAAAATCCCGTCATTCATGCAGGCGGAGGAATTTTATTAGCTCAGGCTTCCGAAGAGCTTGCGGCGCTCGCGGAATTTCTTGACATTCCTATCTCAAGAACGTTAATGGGACAGGGCTGTGTCAGCGATCTGCACCCGTTAATGATCGGACAGACAGGTTTCTGGGGACTTGCTCACACTCATGAGTTTACGCTGAACGCTGATATTATTCTCGCGCTAGGCACGAGATTTGCTGAGGCTGACTCATCAAGCTGGTATCAGGGCGTAACTTTTGACCCGTCAGTAACGAAATTTTTACAGATTGACATTGACCCATCGGAGATCGGGCGTAACTATCCCGTAGAAATCGGAGCGGTCGCAGATTTGAAACTGGCATTGGCTCAAATTTTGGAGGAGGCCAAGAAGATTAAGCCGGAAGGAATTAAACGTCCCGGACTTCGTGAAAAAATTGCAAAGGCTAAAGAGGAGTTCAAAGCCTCAAACGTCGCTATCTCAAATGACGGACGCTTCCCAATGACACCGCAGAGAATTTTGAAGGACGTTAAAGAGGCTCTGCCCGAAGACGCTTTAATTTTCACGGACGTGGGCTGGAATAAAAACGGCGTTGCTCAGCAGTTCACGATTACAATTCCTGGAACTGTTCATCACTCGTCAGGACTTGCGACAATGGGCTTCGGTGCTTCGGCTGTTCTCGGCGGAAAAGTTGCGGCTCCCGATAAAATTTGTCTTGCTTTAATCGGAGACGGCGGCTTCGGAGTAAATCCGACGTGTATGGCTACGGCTGTCGAGCAGGGCATTGCCTGCACGTGGGTCGTGATGAATAACTGCGCTTTCGGAACTATCGCAGGACTTGAGAACGCGAACTATCATACGAAATTCGGAACGACTTTCCACACTCCGGACGGTGAAGTTTATTCGCCGAACTGGGCGGAAGTTGCTAAGGGCTACGGAGTTGACGCGGTCAGAGTAAATTCTGCTGACGAGTTCGCGCCCGCAATGAAAAAAGCCATCGAAGCCAACAAAGCCGGAAAACCTTTCTTAGTCGAGGCAATCATGGAGAATATCGCGGTGCCTACGCCGGGCTGCTGGAACATCAACGACATCTACACGCCCAGTGAACTTGTTAAGGAAGGCAAGCTCGTTAAAAAAGAGAACGGCAGGTACGTTCCTCCGAGCCACGCGAAATCGCACATAACGAAGTAAAAAAGCAGGTAGGAATTAGGAGTTAGGAGTTAGGAGTTAAAAAAATTCTTAATCTCTAATTCTTAATCCCTAATTAAAAAATAATAAATATAAAAATTTTGAAAGGAGAAAATAAATTACAAATGGCACATCATGAAGTAACACCCGAAGAAATTGCAATGCTTGAAGAAATGGTCAAGAAGGCCAAGAAAGCCGCTGAAGTTATCGCAACGTATGACCAGGAAAGAGTCGATCATCTGTGCAGGGCAATCTGCGCGGCTCTCTATCCGCTCAAAGTCTGGGGACCGATCTGCGACGAGGCAGTTGACGAGACAAGGCTCGGCGACAAAGTTACAAAGCGTAACAAGCGCAACAAGCTGAAATTAATTCTCCGCGACTGCTTGAGACAAAAGAGCGTCGGAATTATTGAGACGATCCCGGAAAAAGGGCTCGTGAAATATGCCAAGCCCGTCGGAGTTATTGCTACGCTCGTCCCGACTACAAACCCCTGCGTTACTCCTGCAGGCCAAGCTATTTACGCGGTGAAGGCACGCGACGTTCTCATCTGCTCGCCGCACCCCAGAGCGAAGAAAGTTACAGCCAAGACGGTTAATATTATTCGCGGAGTTCTTGAGCGCGAGGGCGCACCGGCTGACATTATTCAGGTAATCGAAGAGCCGAGCATCACATTAACTCAGGAGTTAATGAAAATGGTTGACCTCGTCATCGCTACGGGAGGCCGTCCGATGGTCAGGTCTGCTTATTCGTCAGGAGTTCCGGCTTACGGTTCGGGCGCAGGAAACTCAACCGTAATCGTAGACAACACAGCGAA
>JAFSXR010000054.1 GCA_017443985.1 Synergistaceae bacterium | reverse complement strand
TGCGAAGAATTTCTGGATCAGTTTTATAGTTACGCTTATTCATATTTTAAAAATCCCCTCTTCAAAATTTATTATGGGGAAAAGTATATCATAAGAAGTGCTATATTAAAATAGCAAAATTAATGTCGCTTAGTATAGCATGTCGTCTTGTGTGGACGCTTCAGCGACTTGAGACTTTGCCGTTTCTTGTGTCTTATCGGACTGCTCCGGCATTTCTGAGGCTGTAACTTCGGGCTGCGGTGCTTGAGCTTTTTCGATTGCTTTCTTCAAGTCTTCCTGCAACGCAAACAGAGCAAATGCATCGAGCTGTCCTTTTTTCATTTCTGATAAGAAAATATTGCTTACGTCTGTTTCATATCCAAAATCGACGTTAGGCTCAACGCACGAAATGCCTTCTTCGTTTTCACCTAAAAGGAAATACGCAACTCCTGCGAATAAATTATTGCCCCAATCATCGTCGGGCGTGTAGTCGCGGACAATCTCAAGATGTTCTTTTATCGCTTTTTTGTCGGGATTTTCTTTCGCCGCAAGAGCCTGCACTCGGTATTTTTCGGCTTCGAGTTTATAAGGGTCGTACCTAAGAACAGGCCGCCAAATTTCGTTGAACTTGTCGAAACATTTTGAGGCTTCTTCGTCATTTTTAAGTTCCTGCGCAGTCATTGCACGATAAACCCAATACGGAGGGTAAGACTGAAAACTTTTCTCAACGTTGCGAGCCTTCAACATTCTGAAACGTTTTTCGGGGTCTCTCTCATTAACGGCCTTAAAAAATCCGTCTAGGCTGTCCTGCGTCAATCTGTACTCATCGGGGAGTTTATACTGGCGTAATAAATTCCATGACGCATTTAATAATCTTACTTGCAGGTCGTTGCAGTCCATGACATCTTCTTTCTTTAACTGCCATAACTCGTCATTAAGTCCCTCAAGCAATTCTGCCTTTGAATTTTGATACGTGAAATATGACGACACGCACGAGGTCGCTAAACTTCCGAGCCAGCTCCATAAATTTCCGCCGTAAGCCCTTATGCCTGATAATGCGCCGATGAGCTGTCTCTGTTCGCGTCTGTTGTAACGTTCCTGAAAGCGTTTAGCCTCTTCCTGTCGAAGCGTCTTGCCCGTGATGTAATTCATCATCTCGGTGAAAAGTGCTGTGAGTTCGTAATCGCTCTCAATATTTCCGAGCGCGAGTTTATTAATGATTGTGTTGTATTCTTGGTCTAAAACTATTCTGTCTTGCGTAGTAACTATTTTGTGAATGGATACGATGGCCATATTAAGAGCCAACATTGTGTGTTGAGGATCATATTCATTTTCTTGGGGGGGTAACAGGTTCGGAATACGCAGGCATTAAAGACAGCGCAAAAAACAATAATAGAAAGACTGAAAATATTTTCTTCAAAATTATTTCCTCCTTAAAAAATTTTTTTTTGATTTTCAAATTTTATCATATTTTCAATAAACATTTCTGATAAAAATTCCCCTTTTGTTGAGATTTTTACCGAAGCGTTCATTCATGACTGCGGGCAGATAATTTTTTGAGGCCTCAATAATTTTTGCGGCTTTCATATGAACATCGCTTTCAGGCGAATTTACCTCAATAGAAAATTTATTTCCAAGACGCGCTAATTTTTCTGACGGCTTATTTCCTGCAAGCTGTCTGATACTTTGAACCAGTCTTTCTTGAACGTCATCAAATTTAGGAAGTCCGTCGACATTATTTGTCGTGTAATCGGCTATTATATGGAGGTCATAAATAATTGACGTTATTGTCGGAGCATATGTTACGGTGTCAAAAGTTTTTCCTACGGTTACCAACAACTTTGTTTTTCGCCTTGTGTCCATTTCATTTATTGTTGCAAAAAATTTTTTTGCTTCCCTATTTTTGTCTTTGATGTTGCTTTTATTAAGACGGTCGCTGACAAGACGGCGAAGAGGCTCATAATTGCTTGGTTTTATGTTAAATCCCCAGTGAAATAACATTCTATGCCCTGCATTGTCTAATTTGAACCACTTAAAATTTTTTTTCAGAATATCATAGTCCTGATTGTAATAATCAATGACACTTTGAGCAGTTGTCCAAATACTTTCAACGCTGTTGCTTGACTGATAAGCAAAACCGAAACTTTCATTCCAAACCCTCCGATGTCCGTCTTTTGCCATTGCAAAAGCACAGGCACAAACAAACAAAACGAGCGCGAAAGAAATAAAAATTCTTAAAAAATTTTTGTTTTTCATGCAGTACCTCCTAAATTAAAACGGGCTGTCATTTTCTGAAGTAATAGCCAGAGCCGGCCAGCCCGTTTCATGCTTTATTGAATATAAGTTAAGCGTGAGAAATTAAAAGTCTTTATAACTCCTAATTCCTCATTCCTAACTCCTAATGTTTTCCCTGTCCGTAATAAGCGTTAGGCCCGTGCTTGCGCATGTAGTGCTTGTCAAAAATATATTGCGGAGCTTCAGGGGTGTTCGGGTCAATCGTGATCGTGTACATCGCCATTTTCGCGACCTCTTCAAGCACGACGGCATGATATACAGCTTGCGCAGCATCTTTGCCCCAAGTGAACGGCCCGTGATTGCGGCAGATAACACCAGGCACTGCAACAGGGTCGAGCTTTCTTTCATTGAAAGTCTCAATGATTACTTTGCCCGTGTTAAATTCGTAGTCGCTGTCAACTTCTTCAGCAGTCAGACTTCTTGTGCAAGGAACGCGCCCGTAAAAATAATCTGCCTGCGTTGTTCCGAACGCGGGAATATCTTTTCCGGCCTGTGCCCACGCTACGGCGTGCGAGCTGTGAGTGTGGACAATGCCGCCAAGCTTCGGAAAAGCCTTGTAAAGTTCAACGTGGGTTTTTGTGTCCGATGACGGATTGAAATCGCCCTCAACAACATTGTTGTTCATGTCAACTACGACGAGATTTTCGGGCTTCAAATTTTCGTAGTCGACTCCTGACGGTTTTATGACCATGAGATTTTTCTCGCGGTCAATTCCGCTTACGTTGCCCCAAGTGTAAGTTACAAGACCCCTCTTGGGAAGTTCCATGTTTGCGATATAAACTTCTTCGCGCAATTTTTCAAGCATCATAATTATTTCAGCCTCCAAGCTAAATCAGATAAAAATAAATCGTGTTCAAGTTTCTCCGGCGTTGTATCTTTGTCAATGTGTACAAATTCAATGTCCATGATACGCGCCCAGTCTTTCATTTGTTCCGCGTCAACATCATAAGATAAAACAGAATGATGTGCTCCGCCTGCCAATATCCAGCACTCAAGACCCGTTTTTAAGTCGGGCATAGCACGCCACATTACACGCGCTACAGGCAAGTTCGGCATAGGCATAATCGGCTTGACGCATTCAATATCCTGACATATTAAACGCAAACGTCCGCCCATGTCAATTAAACTTACGACAACGGCTTTTCCTGCATGGCCTTCAAAGACAAGACGCGCAGGAGGTTCCCTGTCGCCTATACCTAACGGGTGGACTTCAATTCTAGGCTTCGCGGCCGCGACTGACGGACATACTTCGAGCATGTGTGCGCCCAAGCTGTATTCGCTGCCCTCAACAAGATGATAAGTATAATCTTCCATGAAAGCACTTCCGCCCTTTTGGCCTTCAGTCATGAATTTAATGATCGCGGTCATGCCGGAAACTTTCCAGTCGCCTTCAGCTCCGTAGCCGTAGCCTGACGCTAATAAATGCTGTGATGCAATGCCCGGTAACTGCTTCATTCCGTAAAGATCTTGGAAAGTATTTGAGAACGCCTTGCAGCCTTCGCGGTCAAGCATTTTTTTCATTGCAATTTCTTCACGCGCCTGATAGCGTACAGTCTCAATATCATCTGTCGCCATTTCGTAAAGAGTTTCATACTCTTTCATTAGTGCGTCAATTTCTGCTTCAGTTACTTCATTCATGACTTTAACAAGCGTACCGACGGGCCAAGTGTTGACCTGCCAGCCGAGTTTAATTTGTGTCTCGACCTTATCGCCTTCAGTAACGGCAACTTCGCGCATATTGTCGCCAAAGCGCATAATCTTGAGAGATTTTGAAAACTCCGCGCCTGCGGCGGCTCTCATCCATTTTCCTAAACGCTTCTGAACGTCCTCGTCCTGCCAAAATCCTGCGATAATCTTTCTCGCGGCTCTAAGCCTTGCGCCAATAAAGCCGTGTTCCCTGTCGCCGTGAGCAGCCTGATTCAAATTCATGAAGTCCATGTCGATCTCTTCATTAGGGATTTCGCGGTTATACTGCGTTGCAAAATGACACCAAGCCTTTTGTAAATTTGCAAGTCCGTTTATCCACATCTTCGACGGGCTGAACGTATGACACCACGTAATAATGCCTGCGCATTTCTTGTCGTAATTAGCCTCGCGTATTACATCAGTTATTTCTGCGTTTGTCTTGGCTGTAACCTTGTAAACGACTTTGCACGGAAGATTTCCCGAAGCGTTTAACTTGTCCGTCATCTCCTGCGCACGCTTGGCAACTGTCTCAAGAAATTCCGGGCCGTACAAAAACTGACTGCCTACTACAAACCAAAATTCATAATCTTTGATACTCAAAAAGTTCACTCCTTTTATTTTTATTAATACTAACCCCTCCACCAGCCCGGAGGCTGGTTCCCCTCCCCTTAACAGGGGCGGCAAGTTATAGCAGTAATCTCGCGCCCCCGAGAGAGCCGTTTATGGCGAGGGGGTTATTTTCTCTTGCCTGATGTAGTAACTACAAAACGCTGTATGCAAATAAAAAGCAACAATAATAATCCTGTTGCAATTTTACCCCACCATGAAAGCAAATTCCCGTTGAACGTAATCAATGCCGGGATTATTGACTTCAACAAAACGCCGAACAACGTACCAATCATATAGCCTACTCCGCCGGTTAATAACGTTCCGCCGATGACCGCGCATGTTATGACTTCAAGCTCTCCGCCCTGCAATGATAAATTCCAGCCGCTTTTAACATAAAGAGCGTATGAAATTCCTGCAAGCACTGAGCATAATCCGTTGAAGCCGTACACCAAAACCTTTGTGCGCCCGACGGGAAGCCCCATTAACGAAGCTGACTGCTCATTGCCTCCGATTGCGTAAATGTTGCGTCCGAAGCGCGTTTTTTGAAGAATAAATGTTCCGATCGCTATCATTACCAAAAATAAAAGTACGTTGAAATTTATAAATGCTATCGGCTTTATTCTCACCCAATGCCCGTCAGCGTAACGCATGAGATAAATTTTCCAGCTTGCCAGCGCGTCAAAGAAAGGGTGATGAATATCTATCGACTCACGGCTTATTAATGAGCAGACACCGCGAGCGAAAAACATTCCCGTTAATGTCGTTATAAAAGCCGGGACATTTAGATAATGAATTACCCAGCCCATTAACAAACCAAGACTTACGCCCATCACGAGAGCCGCAAAAATACAAGTCAATGGGTGAAGCCCAAGAACTGAAGTGCCGTAAGCTATGAACATTCCAGTTAATGAAGCTACCGCGCCGACTGACAAATCAATTCCGCCTGTAATTAATACCATTGTCATTCCGACAGCCGAAATTCCAAAATAGGCGTTGTCAATGAAAAGATTTACAAAAGTTCTGACGGTCGTGAAGCCCTTATCGCCGTAGACAAACGCTCCGAAAGCATAAATAATTAAAAATATCCCTATCGTTGCGTAGACCATTATATATTTTGGATTTGTCAGCTTGTTGAATAATGTCTGCTTATTTTTCATGCGGCTTGGCCTCCTACTCTCGCGGCTTTAAGTGCAGCTCGTTTGGCAAAATATTTTCTCACGGGCTCTGACTGAAGGACAATGACGACGGCAATTATTAACGCCTTAAAAGCCATCGTGGCCTCCGCGACAATTCCAAAATAATATACAAACGTTACGATTGTGCGGATTATTAACGAGCCTACGACAGTTCCGGCAAGGCTGAAGCGTCCGCCCGCCATGTTCGTTCCGCCGATAACGACCGCTAAAATCGCGTCCATCTCAAAATTTAATCCGGCGTTGTTAGAATCGTTGGACATTATTCGGCTTGAATAAATCAGTCCTGCAATTCCCGATAACAAGCCCGTAATCATGAACACGATTAATATTACGGTGTCTGCTTTTATTCCTGAAAGCCTGCTCGCACTCGCGTTGACTCCGACAGACTCAACAAATGCTCCGAATGCCGTCTTGCGTGTGAATAAAGCTACGGCGATAACTACAACTATCGTGATTATAATCGGCATTGGAAGATACAAAAAACTTCCCTGACCTATTATTCTAAAAGGCGAATAACCAGTCGTAAATTGCTTCCCGTCCGTCAAAATCTGCGCTACTCCGCGACCGCATACCATTAATATTAACGTCGCTATGATTGGCTGAATACCGCCCTTAGCCACGAGAAAACCGTTGAACAGTCCCATTAAAGCACAGACTATCAGCGGCACTGTTAATACCAAAATATAAGGGCATACGCTGTAATCGCCGGGCGTGGTGTAAGTGAGAACGTCCCAGCGCAAAAATTTTAACGCGATTGCTCCGGCAACTGCGACCAGTGCGCCGACAGATAAATCAGTTCCGCCCAACGCGATAACTAAAGTCATTCCCATTGCAATAATTGTTATCTCGGCAGATCTATTCACGATGTCAATCAAACTTCCGTATAACATTCCCGTTGACGGCTGATAACTTATGCTGAAAAAATCCGGGCGTATTAAAAAACATACCAACAAAATTAACGCTTCTGCAATCACCGCCCAAGTTACTTTTGACTGCATGAGGGCAGATAAATCAAAACTTTTCTTGTTCATTTTTTTTTAACTCCTACCTCCTAACTCCTAACTCCTACTTGTTAAGCGGCTCCTTCCGCGATTATCTTCAAAATATCCTGCTGAGTGCATGAAGAGCCGTCAACTTCGGCAACTTTTGCACGGTCTCTCATAATTACAATCCTGTTTGAACAGCGTATAATCTCGTCAAGTTCGGAGCTTATGAAAATTACTGACACACCCTCGCCGCACATCTCAAGCATTAATCTTTGAATTTCCGCTTTTGCTCCGATGTCTATTCCGCGCGTGGGCTCATCGAGAATTAAAACTTTAGGCTGTGCTGCCATCCATCGCGCTAAAATAACTTTCTGCTGATTGCCTCCTGATAATTCGCCGGCTTTCTTTTCGCAGTCGGGCGTGGCAATTCCCAAAAGTTTTATGTATTTATTCGCGAGGTCTGTCTGCTCCTGACGAGTCATGGGCTTCATGAAACCTTTTCGAGACTGCACGGCAAGCATGATATTTTCGCGGATTGATAGGTCGCCGATTATTCCGTCGCGCTTGCGGTCTTCGGGGCAGAAAGCTATCCTGACCTTTATCGCGTCAAAGGGTCTGTTCAAATTTATTTTCTCGCCGTCAAGGAAAATTTCGCCCGTCGCAATTTTGCTCGCTCCGAAAAGCATCTCGGCGGTCTCCGTTCTTCCGCTCCCTAAAAGTCCGGCGAAGCCTATTAATTCACCCTTCTTGAGAGTTACGGAGATGTCGTTAATTCTTCCGTCGCCAATGTGTTCAGCGTTGAGCATAATATTTGAATCGGGAGCAACGTCAGCGCGCTTGAGGTTAAATATTACGTCCATGTCTTTGCCGACCATTTTTGTAACGAGTTCAAATTTTGTAAGCTCGTCAATGTTATACGTTCCGATTAAATGACCGTTGCGCAAGATTGTCATTCGATCCGAGACGGCGTAGATCTGATCTAAAAAGTGCGTGATGAAAATTATTCCCATGCCTCCGGCTTTAAGTTCGCGCATGACGTTGAATAATAACTGCACTTCGTTTTCATCAAGCGAGCTTGTCGGCTCATCGAGGATTAAAATTTTTGCTTTGATGTCAACTGCGCGGGCTATCGAAGTCATCTGCTGAATGGCCGTAGAATAATATGAGAGCGGCCGCGTTACGTCGATGTCAAGATGAAAGCGCGACATTAATTCCGACGCTCTCTTGTTAATTTCGCGCCAGTCAATTTGTCCGTGCTTCATGGGCTGACGGCCTACGAAAATATTTTCAGCGACGCTTAGATTAGGGCAAAGGTTGACTTCCTGAAAGACTGTTGAAATTCCGCACTCGATAGCTTCTCCGGGATTAGCGGGGGCGATTTCTTTTCCGTCGAGAAAAATTTTTCCGCTGTCCATATGATTAACACCCGTGAGACATTTTATAAGCGTTGACTTTCCCGCGCCGTTCTCGCCCAGAAGAGAATGAATTTCGCCCTCTCTGAGTGAAAAATTTACTCCGTCAAGAGCTTTTACTCCCGGAAACTGCATAGTTATATCCTTCATCTCAAGGATATTTTTTTCCGGCAAAATAAATCTCTCCTTTCTAAAGATTTTATTTTTTAATTTTCTAGTTTTTTGGAATGAAATTATTTTTAATTATAATACATTTAACGGGCAAATAAGACATGAAAAAATTGTTTTGAATTTAGGCAACAAAAAAGCCGCCTTCCGAGCGGCTGACCACGAATGTTTTTTTTATTTATGAAAAATTTAAGACTTGTTTTTAATTTTCTGGAGCCGATTTTCGGATTTGAACCGAAGACCCCATCCTTACCATGGATGTGCTCTGCCGGCTGAGCTAAATCGGCTTTTCAAAAAAATGGTGGTGGAACATGGATTTGAACCATGGTAGACTCCCGTCGACAGATTTACAGTCTGTTGCCATTGACCACTCGGCCATTCCACCGTCTAATCTTCACTCACTGGAGCCGGCGAGGGGACTTGAACCTCCGACCTGCTGATTACAAGTCAGCTGCTCTACCAGCTGAGCTACACCGGCCTCAACGAAAAAGAATTTTACAAGGCATTTTTTATTCTGTCAAGCCGTTATTTTTTCATAACGCGGTACATTCAATATCAATAACATAAATTCTTCGGGCGTTATGTCTTTTCCTTCCGTAAGTATTTCAAAAATTTTCGGCGATGTTCCGCTCACTAAAGTTACTCCCTGCTCGTTTTTTGTAACGGGCAGTTGAGCAGTGCGGCTGTCAACGTTCCAGAAAACTACGTGCGGAAGTTCGTAGCCGTGTTCATTAAAAATTTTCTTCGCGTATTCAAAATTCGTTAAGTCCGAATTATCGGCGCAGGAATCAAATTCCATGTCGGAAATTATATAGAGCGTCGCGGGCAGATCGCTTTGAGGCAGATTATTTTTTATTGCCGTGTTCAAAATTAATTCAAAGACTTTTTGAATGTCGGTGTTCGCGGCCTCGTTGAAAGTTTTGCAATAATTTACTTTCTCAAAAATATTATCGCCTTTTATTTTTATTAACTGCGGCTTTTCTGAAAAAGTTATGAAATGATTTTTGAACTCTCCCGAATTTCTCTCGGCAAAATAAATTCCAAGCGAAACTGCTACGGCAATCGGCGACAAAATTCCTCCAATTCTGTACATTGAGCTTGACCCGTCAACAACAACGAGAGCGTTCTCGCCGCGCGTAAAATCTTCCTGAGCGTTCCATGTCGTGTCGAGTGCTTTTATCTCGTCTTCGGGAAATTCCCGTCTCTGCCACTGGACTAAAGGCAAAATTATTTCATAAGGTGCTAAAGTTCCCGTGTGAAGCGTCGCTTTTCCTGTTGAAACGTCCCCTAAAAATTTTTCGTAGCGTTCGCCGTCATTGCGTATAAATGCCTTGCGGTATTTCAGCATTGCCTTTGAGGGCTGTTGAGAATAATCGAACGTATAATCACGCTCGCGCAGATTATTTTCAAGAATTTTTATTTGAGCGCGTAATTTTGAGAGCGTCTGACGATAATTTTTATAGTCCGTTCCCAAAAATTTTGCCAGCTTCATTGCTTTTTGCCGCGTATTTTTATCCGAAGCGTTTATCGAGGGAAGCCACTTTGCCAGGAGCGACGGATTTTCAGAGCTAATATCTTCTTCGAGCCGTGATTTTATAAAGTTCAGCGCAGATTCTTCGCACTGCGTACCGAACAGCGAAAATAAATCGTCATAGCGTCCGTATTCGGGAATTAAAGCGATATTTTTTTCGACTGTCGATTTTGAATTTTCAGCGAGCCATTTAAGAATTATTCTGAAGACTTTTCGCTCACCCAGACCGCCGCGAATATCGCGGGCATAAAAAGCAATTTTCACGGCTAAATTTTTATCTTCATAGAAGGCGCGGATAAATCTTTTTATAATTTCATCGTCATCGGAATTTCTCAACGCTCCGACGGTTGCGAATAAATCAAGACAACCGGACGAAGTTGACCTGTAAGTTACGGCTAAATTTTCGGTAAAAGTTTTGTCGGCTTCAAATATAAGTTCTTTAAGCATAATTGAAAACTCCTTAATTAAAAGACAAGGCGCGGTTTTATAATAATTTCAACATTATAGAAAATTTGCTGTTCGCGCCTTTAAGATTTTCAAAGCACATCTTTGGCCCGATTTGCTGTTTGTGCTTTTATGAGGAAATTATATCACTATAAATTTTTTTTGTGCTAAAATTTTTCCGCTGAAAGAAATTTTCAGCAAGTTAAAAATTTTTATTAAAGGAGGCTTTTTCATGACGCATAAAAATTTATCGAAAATTTTTTTATTTTTTGTGTGCATGAGTTTTTTTAATCTTGGGGGGGGGTAAAGCATTCGCAGCGGATTGGTATGTTGTAAGCGGCGATACAGGCAATCAAATCAAATATTATCAGGCTTCAACGCCATACAATGTAAATAACTGGAGCAGTGCAAATTCTTCAACCAACACTGCAAACGACCTCAATACATTTTTGAATAATAACGTTCAAGACGGCGACACGGTTTACATCAAAGCAGGCACATACAAATTAAGTGCTGAAATCAACCTTAAACTTCTTTACCTTTACGGCGGATTTGACGGCACTGAAACAACTTCATCAGATCGCAATTTTGAAACAGGGACAATACTTGACGCTGCTGCAAATCGCTCTACTCCACGTAGAGTTCTCATAATAGAGACCGCCTCGACGATTGACGGCTTCACGATAAAGGGCGGATATTTAGAGGATAATGGCGGCGGCATTTACATTAACGGCAGCCCGACAATCACAAACTGCATCATTACCGGCAATGCTACAGGAGATATCACCGCCTGCGGTGGTGGCATTTACATTAACGGCAGTCCGACAATCACAAACTGCATCATTACCGGCAATGCTACATACTACGACAGCGGTGGCGGCATTAACATTAATTCAGGTAATCCGACAATCACAAACTGCATCATTACTGGCAATACTACTCAACATGGCGGTGATTATGGCGGCGGCATTCACATTAGCGGTGGTAATCCGATAATCACTAACTGCACCGTTACAGGCAATACTGTTCTTCAAGGCGAAGGCGGCGGCATTCACATTAATTCAGGTAATCCGACAATCATAAACTGCACCATTGCAGGCAATAATGCTACTGGCAGTTATGGCGAAGGCGGCGGCATTCACATTGGTTCAGGTAATCCGACAATCACCAACTGCACCATTGTGAATAATACAGCAGGAAGCAATCAAGGAAACGAAATTTATTTTTATGACGGAACAACAACCCTCCGCAAT
>JAFSXR010000053.1 GCA_017443985.1 Synergistaceae bacterium | reverse complement strand
GTGGCAGTGCGGAACGATTCAGCTTGATTTCCAGATGCCCGGACGTTTCGGAGTAACGTACATCGGTGAGGACGGAGCGGAACATACGCCGGTCTTAATTCACCGGGTTGTCTTCGGGAGCATTGAGCGTTTCATGGGAATCTTGATTGAGCATTATGCCGGAGCGTTCCCGTATTGGCTCGCGCCTGTGCAGGTAAAAATTATCCCGATAGCCGACAATCACGTTGACTACGCGAAAAAATTGCAGGAGACTTTCTTTAATTGGGGGCTTCGAGTTGAGATCGACACGCGCTCGGAAAAATTAGGAAGGAAGATCCGCGATGCACAGCTCCAGAAAGTTCCTTATATGCTTGTCGTCGGAGATAAGGAGCAGGCAGAAAATAAGGTCGGAGTCCGCGAACGTTCAAAGGGCGATTTAGGCTCAATGACGCTCGATGAATTTAAGAACGTTCTTGAGGGCGAGTTTAATCCGGCTAAAAACTAAAAATTGAGGACGAGATTTATATATTCAAAACGCGGGGGCGCGTGCTTTGTTCCGCATATTGCCCTCGCGCAGATTTTTTCGCGCACAGCGTCAAGAGCAGGCTTGAAATTAATAATGACGCAGGGATTTTCGCCGCGTGCAAAAATCAGTTTTGCTCCCGAACTTCCGGCCGGTGTCGTTGCATTGGCTGAAGCTGTCGACATGTATTTCGATGAAGCTGTCGACGACAGCATAATCCCGCGAATGAATGACGCTCTGCCCGAAGGCTTTAATATCTCGCGTGCAATTTATCCCGGAGAAGACTCGCCGTCGCTCGGAAAACTCTGCACGCACGCCGAATATTTAGTGCGAAGTGTCAACGGCCTTGACCTAAAAAATTATTTCACTAATCTTTCAACGATAAAGGCGGATTATATTAATGACTGGCTTAGATTTATAATCAAAGACCCTGCTCAAAATCCCATAGGCGGCTTTATAAAACCCATGATAAAAGAAAATATCATAGCAGGCTGGCATGAAATTAATATCGTGCGCGCTGCTATTGGCCATTATGATGAAATTTCAGACGCGGTGAAAATGTCATGAACGAAATAAAAATCATCGCAGATCTGAAAGAGCGTGAACAGTCCCGCGTTGCTTTGCTTGAGGACGGAAAATTAGCAGAAATTTTTGTTGAATTTAATTTTGAAGTTTCAAGGACTCAGGGCGATATTTTCAAGGCACGGGTCGAGACTATAGTCCCGGCAATTAATGCGGCTTTCGTATCAATCTCAGCTAAAAAGCAAAATAAAAACGAACCTCACAACGCTTTTTTATATCTTAACGAGAACGAACGCACGGCGCAATTAAAATCCGGCAATGAATTAATCGTGCAGATTATCAAGAACGCCCGGAAAAACAAAGCTCCAAGAGTTACAGCAAAAATATCAATTCCGGGACGCTGGCTCGTGCTTATGCCTGACAGCGATGAAATAGGAGTGTCCCGGCGGATTAGCGACCCAGACGAACGAAAAAGATTAAAAAAATTTGCTGAAGAGTTAAGCAAAGAATTAAACGGCTTCGGAATAATAATCAGGACTGCCGCAGAAGGAATCAGCGAGGAATTTTTGAGGAGCGATTTTGATTCGATGTTAAATCTTTGGCACGACATCGAGGACAAAGCGAAAAAAAATTCTGCGCCGTGCCTCTTATACCGCGATACCGGAACATTAGGGCGCGTGCTCCGCGATGAAGTCTCCGGCAAAATCGACGAAATTATTATCGATGACGCGGAAGAATTTGAAACCGCAAAAAATTTTGTCGAGAGATTTTTTCCCGAAAAGCCCGACATAAAACTATATACAGAAATTACTCCGATATTTGAATATTTTGGAATTGAAAGCGAAATTCAAAAGGCCCTAGAGAAAAAAGTATGGCTGAGGAGCGGAGCATATCTCGTCTTTGATCAGACTGAAGCCCTGACCGTAATTGACGTGAACACGGGAAAATTTACAAGCGCGCCGGACATGAGGCACACGGTCTTGGCTACAAACTTGGAAGCAGCTGAAGAGATAGCCCGTCAGTTAAGACTGCGATCAATCGGCGGAATTATCATTGTAGATTTTGTCGACATGGATTTTAGAGAGGACAAGGCGGAATTACTGAAGAGCTTTGAAAAATTTTTGAGCCGCGACAGATTAAAGGCAAAAGTTTTTTCAATAACCCAGCTCGGACTCGTCGAACTGACGCGCAAACGGGAACGCCCGGACTTGAAAAGCATATTAACGCGAAACTGTCCTATATGCGAAGATAACGGCTTTGTAGAGCGCGAAGAAAACATCGCAATGAACATAAAAAGATTTATCAGAAAGATAACGGGCGCGAATAATTCCGAAGCGTTTTTAATTCAGACAGGCACTCACATGGCCTCATACATAAACGAAAAATTTATTGACGAATGGCAAAAAGAATTTAATCGAAAAATTTTTATCGAGGGCGTTGCAGGCTTCTCATGGAATAAATACAGGCTTGAATATCAAGGAAGTTTGGAGAAGTTAGAACTGAGAAGTTAGGAATGAGGAGTCAGCTGCCTGTTATGCGAGCTCTATTACTGCGGCGCGGAGCTTTTCGACATCTTTCGTAAGGGTCTCAACTTTTCTCTTGAGGATAATATTTTCAAGCTCAGGAGACATTTCTTTTTTGTTGCCTTTCTTAGCTGTTGGAGTTGTCTGAAGGTCTTTTGAAGCTGCTTTGCGTCCTCTCTTGACTCGTCCGGCAGTCTTTTTTATTTTCCTTGACGCTCCGGGAGCCGGAACCTTATCACGATTATGAGCTTCCCTCTGCAGCGCTGCGACGGTTTGCCAG
The DNA here is from genome assembly GCA_017443985.1 of Synergistaceae bacterium. GTDB lineage: Bacteria > Synergistota > Synergistia > Synergistales > Aminobacteriaceae > JAFUXM01. Next base: position 6,195 of record JAFSXR010000053.1, on the reverse strand, counting down.
CTCGTTCCAAACTCTTCAGCGGCTGTCATGATACCAACTTCTTCGGCTCTTGCTAAAACCACTGCGCGTTCGCTCGCTGTGAAGTCCTTTGTTCTTTTCTTGGTGGTCGGCATAAAAAAATCTCTCCTTAAATTTATAAATTTTTGTATGTTGCATAAATTGCTACAATTCTAGCATTACTAAATTAAGATTTCTATGTATCATTCAGAAAAATTATTTATAATTTTATCTTGAAAAAGTTTGCTCTGTTAAATATAATAAAATCGTTTTCAATATTTCAAATTTTATGAAAGGAAGGTTTCACGTGCGTAATAACTTCAAGTTCTTCTTTACGCTAATTTTTGTTGTATTCTTAAATTCTTTTATGGCAGGCAGTATGAGCTGGGCAGCGACAACATACTCGGCAACGACTGCTGAAGAGCACGCAATATCGCTTTCAAGCGGCACTGATTCGTACAGTGATATAACTGTTACAAAGACAGGCGACGGTGTTGACAGCAACGGAAGCGAATATTACGACTGGTACGGACGCAACGCGGCTATTCTTGCAACCGGCGGAACACTCACAATCACAGATGCCGACATCAGCAGCAATGCAACATACGGAAGCGCGGTGTTCGCTTATGGAAGTTCGGCAAAAATTGTAATTTCCGATTCAACCATCACGACGCAGAAAAAAAATTCCGGCGGAATTATGGTAACGGGAAGCGGCACGATAACCGCTGAAAATTTAACTGTAACGACTGCGGCAGGCTCATCGGCGGCTATACGTTCGGACAAAGGCGGCGGAACTATCGACGTCAGCGGAGGAACATATACGGCAAACGGGCAGGGCTCTCCGGCAATTTATTCAACGGCTGATATTACGGTTGCAGACGCTACGTTAAAATCCGGCATTGCTCAGGGCGTAGTCATTGAGGGCGGAAATTCTGTAACATTAACAAGCTCAACACTCAACGCCAACCATACAACTAAAAACGGACAGGACTCGACTTATCAGGCAGTTATGATTTATCAGTCAGGTTCGGGCGATGCTTCGGACGGTAAAGCCTCCTTCACAATGACGGACGGAAGCATAACAAACGCAAACGGCGATATTTTCTGCGTAACGAATACGACATGCACAATAGCTCTTACTAACGTAACGATTACGAATAACGGCTCAGGATATTTCTTGAGAGCTGAAGAGCAAGAGTGGGGAACTTCAGGCTCAAACGGCGGAAATGTAACTCTCACGGCAAGCAATCAGAAAATTTCCGGCAATATTGCCATAGGCAGCACGTCATCACTCACAATGACTTTGAAGGACAGCTCAACATTCAGCGGTCAGATAATCGCTTCTTCATCGTCATCAATAAGTTCAAGTGCGGTTAGTACCAGCGCGACGGGCGGAACTGTTAATATAACGGTCGAAAAAGGTTCAACGCTGACTCTCACGGGCAATTCAACCGTCAGCTCAATAACTCTTTCAGATACCAGCGATGTCGATTACGGAAGCTATACCCTCACCGTGAACGGCACAAGCTACAGCGCGAGCAATACGTTGCCTACAGGTACAACGGGCAGCAGTTCGTCAGGCGCGACAACAAACGATGACGATAACTCTACCACCGATACTGACACCGGCACGAATACGAACACTAACACGAATACCGGCACGGGCACAGAGACCAACACGGAGACTAATACAAACACAGGCACGCAGACGAATACTCCAACAAACACAAACACAAATACGAATACTAACACTAACACGAACAACAACAGCACAGGCACGACTACTTCTGTCGGCAGCAGCAGCAGCGGCTGTAATGCAGGCTTCGGTTTAGCGGTTTTGGCAATTTTAGCTTTAGTAAAAAAAATTAGGAGCTAACCTGCCTGTGGCAGGCTCACTCCTAACTCCTAACTCAAAAAATTATTCCCATTCAATCGTTGCGGGCGGCTTTGAAGTTACATCGAGAACGACTCGGTTAATGCCCTGCACTTCGTTGCAAATTCTTTTTGAAATTTTATCGAGAACATCAAAATCAATTCTCGACCACTCCGCCGTCATAGCGTCCTGTGAATGAATTGCGCGCAAAGCTATAACTTCGTTGTAAGTTCTTGAGTCTCCCATGACCCCGACAGATTTAACCGGCAATAAAACGCAGAACGCCTGCCAGATATTTTTATAAAGCCCGGCAAGTTTTAATTCTTCTCTGAAAATCGCGTCTGCCTCACGCAAGACATCGAGCCTTTGTTTCGTAATCTCTCCTAAGCAGCGCACAGCAAGTCCCGGACCGGGAAAAGGCTGACGCGAAATAATTTCTTCGGGCATTCCGATAATCTTGCCTAACTCTCTGACTTCATCTTTGAATAAATCTCTCAGCGGCTCAAGCAGTTTCAAATTCATTTTTTCGGGAAGTCCGCCGACGTTGTGATGAGATTTAATTAACGCCGCGCCCTTTTTGCCTTTCATTCCGCTTTCAATGACATCAGGATAAATTGTCCCCTGCAAAAGCCATTCAGCACCGTGAATTTTTTTTGCTTCGTCCTCAAAAACTTCAATAAAGAGCCGTCCGATGATTTTTCTTTTTTGTTCCGGGTCTGTAACTCCGGCAAGCTCGCCCAAAAATTTTTCCGAAGCGTCAACGTAAATTACATTGAGGCCAAGTGCTTTATACTGCTCCATAACCTGTTCAGGCTCGTGAAGTCTCATTAAGCCGTGATTGACGAAAACACACTGCAAATTTTTGCCGATAGCCTTATTCACAAGCACAGCCGAGACGCTCGAATCGACTCCGCCCGAAAGACCGCAGACAACTTTTTTACTGCCGACTCTATTTTTTATGTCGCTTATCGTGTTTTCTACCCAGTCCGATAAATTCCAATCGCCGGAACAGCCGCAAATATCAAAGATAAAATTTCTCAAAATTTTTTCGCCGTTTTCAGTGTGTACGACTTCGGGGTGAAACTGAAGGCCGAAAAATTTTTTATTAATATTTTCGATTGACGAGATCACTCCGCCTTCGGTTAATGATGTCGCTGTAAAACCTTCGGGAAGTTTTGAGACGTTATCGCCGTGACTCATGAGCGCGTGAATTTCGTCGGGAATTTCTTTTAATAATACGGAATTTTTTTCGCCCTTTTTGATTAAAATTACGCCGTATTCTGACGCTCTGCCGGAGCTGACGACTCCGCCGGAAAATTTCGCCATTAGCTGCATACCGTAGCAAATGCCGAGAACGGGGCAGGCGATCTCAAAAATTTTTTTGTCAATCATAATTGCGTCGGGGTCGTTTACGCTGTCGGGGCCGCCGGAAATTATTATTCCCTTAGGCGAATAAGACACGACTGTCTCCGCTGACACGTCCCAATTTAGAATGACGCTGTGGATTTTCATTTCTCTGAGCCGCCGCGCTATCAACTGAGTGAACTGTGAGCCGCAGTTAATAATTATTATATTTTCGTTAGTTAAAAAATTTTTTTCCATTGCTCACTCCTCGTGATGTTCCATCGGTATAGTTTTCATTCCGTGCTTTTGGCGGTAATCATTTAGAGCTGTGTGAATGGCCTCTTCGGCAAGAACAGAGCAGTGCATTTTTATCGGCGGCAGTCCGTCAAGAGCTTCAGCAACCGCGCTGTTTGTTAAATTCCATGCGTCCTCAATCGTACGGCCCTTAATTAATTCCGTAGCCATACTTGACGACGCGATAGCTGACGCACAGCCGAACGTTTTGAACTTGACATCTTCGATTATATTTGTGTCAGGGTTGACCTTCAAATAAATTTTCATGATGTCCCCGCATTTCGGATTTCCTGCTTCTCCTATGCCGTCCGCGTCAGGAATTTCGCCGACGTTTCTTGGATTAATAAAATGATCCATCACTTTTTGACTGTAATCTAATGCCATGATTTTGTGTCTCCTTTTTAAATTTTATTAAATTTTTGACTTAGGAAATTTTTTTACTTCCTAACTCCTACCTCTTAACTCCTACCTGCTTTTCAAGTATTCTTCCCATAACGGGGACATTTCACGCCGTCTCGCAACTATCTCCGGCAGGACTTCAAGAACATAATCAATCTGTTCGTCAGTCGTGAGTCTTCCGAGCGTAAATCTTAAAGAACCGTGAGCCATCTCGTGCTTGAGGCCAAGTGCCAATAACACGTGAGACGGGTCTAAACTTTCTGAAGAGCACGCGCTGCCCGTTGAGGCTGAAATTCCCTTTGCGTCAAGATCTAATAACAAAGTCTCGCCCTCAACGCCGATAAAACTGAAATTAATGTTATTGGGAAGTCTTTTATCGCCTTTTGAAAGCTCCGGGCCGTTTAATTTAGCGTGAGGAATTTTTTGGAGAAGCCCTGCGATTAATTTATCCCGTCTTGCGGAATTTATTTTTTTATCCTCCTCAAGCCTGCTCTTAAAAATTTCCATCGCCTCGCCGAAGCCGACAATGCCGGCAATATTTTCCGTGCTTGCTCTGCGGCCTTTCTCCTGCGCTCCGCCGTGAACAAAATTTTCCGGGCGTAAACCTTTTCTCAAATATAAAGCTCCGACACCTTTCGGGCCGTACATTTTATGCGCGGACATTGAGAGCATGTCAATATTCATCGCTTTAACGTCAATGTCAAGATGCGCGGCAGCCTGCACTGCGTCAGTGTGGAAAGGAATTTTTTTCTCCCTGCAAAGTGCGCCGATCTCCGCGACGGGCTCAATAGTTCCGACCTCGTTATTAGCAAACATAATCGAGACTAGAGCGGTCTTATCTGTGATAGCGTTTTTAACGTCCTCGACGCTCACAAAGCCCTCAGCGTCAACAGGAAGATATGTAACTTCAACTCCCTCGACTTTTTTAAGATATTCAGCCGTGTGTAATATTGCGTGATGTTCAATTTGAGTCGTGATTAAATGATTTTTTCCGGCAATCTTAGCTTTTTCGAGCGTCCCTTTTAATGCCCAGTTGTCCGCCTCAGTTCCTGACCCCGTGAAAAAAATTTCTGAAGGGTCAGCGTTCAGTGCTGCGGCAACCTGACCTCGTGCCTTTTCAATCGCGGCACGGCTCTTGCGTGAAAATGAATACACGCTCGACGGATTACCGAAATTTTCGCTGAAGTACGGCATCATCGCCTTCAAAACTTCCGGACTTGTCGGCGTTGTCGCTGTGTGATCCATATAAACAAACATGTATAAATAATCCTCCTTCTACTCCTTCGGTAGGCTAATTGTAGCAAATCAAAACCTTAGACGCAATTTGTTTCCGGTCTACGTATTTTTAACTATTGTCTTTTTTTTATGTCGGGTCTATTATTTGCCGCGTTGCTAGTTAGCACTCTTTAATACTGAGTGCCATTAAAAAATTTTTAGGAGGTTTAATTATTATGAAACTCAAGCCGCTTGGCGATAGAATAGTTGTAAAAGTTTTAAGCGAAGAGAAAAAAACGAAGGGCGGAATAGTTCTTCCCGACACAGCAAAAGAGAAGCCGACAGAGGGCGAAGTTCTCGCGGTAGGCACAGGAAAAATTCTTGACAACGGAACAAAGCAGCCTGTTGAAGTCAAGGTCGGAGATCATATCATTTTCAGCAAGTACGCCGGAACAGAAGTTAAAGTTGACGGCGAAGAGCTTGTAATTTTCAGCGAGCGCGATGTGCTTGCAATCATTGAGAAATAGTTAGAGAGAGTAAGGAGAGAAAATAATTATGGCAAAAATTCTTGCATTCGGCGAAGAAGCACGCAGAGCAATGCTTCGCGGTATAGATAAAGTAGCTGACACGGTAGGCGTTACGCTTGGGCCTAAAGGACGCAACGTAGTTCTTGAAAAGAAATTCGGCTCGCCCATGATTACGAATGACGGCGTAACAATCGCAAAAGAGATCGAGCTTGAAGACCCGTTCGAGAACGCAGGCGCACAGTTATTAAAGGAAGTCGCCTCAAAAACGAACGACATCGCCGGAGACGGAACGACGACAGCAACGATTTTCTCACGCGCTATTATCCGCGAGGGCATGAAGAACGTAGCCGCAGGCGCAAACGGAATGTTAATGCGTCAGGGAATTGAAAAGGCTATTGAGTTCGTAGTCGAGGAGCTTAAAAAGCAGTCAACGCCTGTTAAAGAGAAGGAGAAGATTCAGCAGGTTGCGTCTATATCTGCAAATAATGCGGACGTTGGCGCGTTAATCGCTCAGGCGATGGAGAAGGTCGGCGAGGACGGCGTTAT
>JAFSXR010000052.1 GCA_017443985.1 Synergistaceae bacterium | reverse complement strand
TTGAGACCCATACATCAGTATAAAGAGCATCTGCACCTTTTACGGCTTCTTTAGGGTCATTAATAATTTTTATTGTTGAATGTTTTGCAAAGGCCAAGCATTTTTCGAGTAAATTTTTATCCGGCTCAAGTTCTTTCGGGGTGCTGACGACGTAATTAACTCCCATTTTTGCACAGCCTATCATGAGAGCGTTTGACATGTTATTTCTTCCGTCGCCTAAATAAACGAGCGTGAGGCCGCGCAAATTTCCGAAGTTCTCGCGCAAAGTCAAGAAGTCCGCCAAAACCTGCGTGGGGTGGTCAGCGTCCGTCAATCCGTTCCAAACGGGAACGCCTGAATATTTTGCTAATGCCTCGACAGTCTCCTGTTTGAAGCCGCGAAATTCTATGCCGTCGAACATTCGTCCCAACACCCGTGCAGTGTCTTTAACGTCCTCTTTTGCGCCCAAGTGAATGTCATTTTTCCCAAGAAATTCCGGAAAAGCTCCCTCGTCGTTGCAAGCAACAGTGAAAGCGCAGCGCGTCCGTGTCGAAGCCTTTTCAAATAAAAGCGCGATATTTTTCCCTGCTAAAGAATTTCCGCGAATGCCGGCGCGCTTCTTGGCCTTGAGGTCCGCCGAAAGAGTCAATAAATAATTTATCTCATCGGGCGAAAAGTCCATTAACGTTAAAAAATTTCTTCCGCGTAAATTTACTGCCATAATATTTTTTCTCCTTTGTTGTTCTCACTGTCAAGTATGAGGCAGGAAATTTTTTTGTCTTTCACTTCCTACCTCCTAACTCCTCACTGCATTAACAGTCCCATTATATTTTTTGAATTTTGATTAGCCTGCGCGAGCATTGAGCTTCCTGTGCCGTTTAATATCTGAAGTTTTATAAACTCCATATATTCTTTGGCCATGTCCGCGTCTTTTAATCTGCTCTCGGCCTCCTGCATATGAAGGCTTGTTTGAGTCAGGCTGTTGGCGTTATATTCGAGTTCGTTCTGATACGCTCCGATCTTTGAACGCTGTGAGCTTACTTTGTGAATAGCCTGGTCAATCAGAGTGATTGCTTCTGAGGCGCGATTTCGCGTAGACACGTCAATTTTATTCAAGCCTAGTGCTTCGGCTCTCATGTCGCCGATATTAATATAAATGTCCTCGCCTAAGTTCTGACCGATCTGAAACGATGTGCTTCTGTCGTCAATATGAATTATAGTGCTGTAAGATTTTCCGTCATTTTGAAGTACATAGCGTTTTGTCGCGTCGTCCCACACTGATTTAACGTTCGCCATAGTGTCAAATTCAAGAGCTATGTTAGGGCTTATTACGCCGTCAATTTTATTAGCGTCGGGCGTAAGATTTTCGGCTATGGTTCTATTCGTGTGAGCGTCATAAATTGAGACGCTGAATTTATTTTCTTCGGCTTCTTGAATCGTGTTGAGGTTGAGCGCGTTAATTAAATCATTATTTTCAGAAGTGAATGTTAATTTCCCTTCGGCTCCGGCGACTGCGCTGCGGATTACAAGCGAAGCTCTAGAGGTCGTAACTTCGTCCCTGAACGATAAAAGCGCGTCTAAATCTTCCTGCGAATAGTCTCCGTAATCGCCCGGAGTAATTTCTTCGGGAGTCCCGTACTGATTTAATATTATCTGCCCGTAAGTATCGCTGTCCTCGTCAATATCTCTGACGTATGCGCGGCTGTATTCAGTCTCTGAATATTTCACGGACTCGGAAGTTCCCAGCGCGCCGCTTGAGATTGAGCAAAAATTTTCTCTGTTGTCGGCGTAACGGACTTGGCCCAAGTCGTCAGCGATTGCGTTGTTAATTTTTTTGCTGACATCGTATAAAGTATCTTCGGCATATAAAACTACTTCGGCGGTCTTTCCGTCGCCCTGAATGATTTTAATTTTCTGCGGCTCATCGAACATAAAAGCTCCGCTGTTGTCTCTGAATGCTGCCATGTCGCGCAGGGTTGCCGCCTTCTGCCTGGTCCTCATAACTTGAACGGTCTCGCCGTTGTCGGCAGTCTCTTCGGATATGTATTCTTCTGAAATTTCAAATTCAAAAACATTAGTCTTTTGAACTTCCGCCTTGCCTGCCCTCGCGGTGATTTCGATTTTATAATTTCCTGCAACGGGTTTTTTCTGCCCGAACTGGTCAATAGCAGTAACAGCTCCGCTGACGCTTAATTTTGTTTTCGAGTCGTCCGACGACCATATAGCCGACGAGCTGCCGTCTAAAAGTCTTTTACAGTTAAAAGTCGTATTTGAAGCTACGTTGTCAATATTTTTTTTAATTTCGTCAATTTCGAGCTGTATATAGCCTCTGTCCTGCGTGGTCAGCGTGTCGCTAGCCGACTGCACAGCCAGCTCTCTGATTCTTTGAAGCATTGAGTTAATTTGGCTCAAAGCTCCCTCAGCAGTCTGAAGCATCGAAATTCCGTCCTGTGAATTTCGTATGGCCCTGTCAACTCCGGCCACCTGTGCCGAAATATTTATGCCCATCGCGAAACCTGCGGCATCATCGGCGGCTGTAGCTGCCCGCAGTCCCGTAGAAAGAGCGCGTGCAGTGTCCTCGATTGCCTTGTTGTTCGCGTTAAAGGCATTGTAAATCATGTTTACAGTATTGTTGTTGTTTATCATCATGATAAAAATTCTGCCTCCTGCATTTCGCGTCGCGAGTATTCTCTTATAATTTCGGCCTCCGCGAATAAAAAAATAAATTGACAAAAAAAACACTTACGATATAATAACAATCATAGTTCCCCGAAATGAAGGGGAATTATTTTTTGGGGACTACAATGGGGACTACAAATATCTTAAAATTTTTCATAGCTCATAAATTTTTACGAGGCAAAATAAAAAAATAAAGATCAAAAATTTTTTCACGCGGTCCGAAAATTTTTTCAAATTTTTTTTCAGTGCTCTTTATCTTAGAAAAGAAAAACTCAAAACTTCAGTATGCTAATATAATTTCCATGAATGATTTAATTACTTCGACAGACAGAATAGAAAACTTAAAAATGATTCAGCCACCTGCCGGGCCAAGAATAAATATGGATACGATTTTATTAGCGTCGTGGGTCAAGCCTGCTCGCGGCCATTCAAAATTTTTAGAAGCAGGCTGCGCGATGGGGGCCGTGTCGCTGCTGCTCGCAAAAAAATTTCTGAATAAAAATTTTCATATAACCGGGCTCGAAATTCAAAGCGAACTTGTAAAAATGGCACGCATGAACGCCGAATTAAATAACCTGCAGGAAAAAGCGGACTTCATTGAAGGAGACCTGCGCGACAAAAATTTATTTCCGCGTGAAAGTTTTGACGGGCTTGTGATTAATCCTCCGTACTCGTCAATTTCTGCCGGGCGCGAGAGTCTCGACGCTTCACGCTCTACGGCACGGCTGGAAATTTCCTGCACTCTGGACGATGTAGGCGAGTTAGCTTTCAGGGTTTTGAAAGGGCGCGGCAGATTTTTCGCGGTGTTCTCAAGTTTAAGGCTCGACGTTTTCATCAGCACTATGACTAAATATAAAATAATTCCCAAGCGGCTCAGGCCTGTTTATCCGAAAATAAATAATAATTCAGGAATTTTTTTAATCGAGTGCGTAAAAAACGGCGGAGAGGGATTAACATTAATGCCGCCTTTGATAGTCCGCGATGAAAATGACGCTTACACGCAGGATTTATTGAGGGCGTATGAATTTTAACGGAATGAGGGATTAATACTTATGTTTTCAGTGCTTTCAATCGGGACACAATATTTTATTTATAAAAAATTAAAACAGGCCGGAGTGAAAAAAAATTTTTTATTTTTATTTATTCTCTGGGCAGCGTTTTGGATTTTGGCAGGATTAATCTGCGGCTATGATTTTATTAAAGTCGAGTATGATATTTTTCCGCTTCATGTCAACGAAATTTTCAGGGCGCTTTCTCTCACGTGGAGCATCATAACTTTAATAGCTTTCTTTGCGTTCTTTCTTGTCGATTTAGTTACGCGCTTCAACGGCTTCACAAAGAAGAAAATTTTAATCGCGGTTCTGATTACAGCATTAGTAACTCTCTACGGAATGGGCGAGGCTTTTTTCGTTCAAGAAAAACACATCGTCATCAGGACAAATAAAATTAGCACCGATAAAATCAGAATAGCCTATATCACTGACTCTCACATTGGAGGGCTTTCAACTTACCGGCATTTTGAACGCGCAATGAAGATCGTAAATGACGCAAGCCCTGATATTTTTATATCGCTCGGAGACACGATCGACGGCGATATGAATTACAGAACACGCGAGAAAAATTTACTCAAAGCCGCCGCACAAAAAGCACGCTTGGGAGCTTACGCAGTCAATGGAAATCACGAGCATTATTTAATTTTAGATGAAGACGTTGAAAATATCATAAGGGACTGCGGATTTAATTTATTAATAAATGAGCGCGTCGAGGTTCCAGGCACAAATATAACTCTTATAGGACTTGACGACGCAATTCACGGCTACATGAAAATTTTTCTCAAGCCCGAAGATAAAAACAGGTTTGTTTTAGTTCTCAAGCACAGGCCGGGATTGCCGTTTGACGCTGAAAATAATTTTGATCTTCAAATTTCCGGGCATACTCACGGCGGACAATTTTGGCCTCTGGTATATTTCAAACAGTTAGCTGCCGGTGCGCCTCAAGGATTATCGCATAAGGCCGGAGGACTTTTATACATAAGCAACGGCTCAGGATTTAACGGCGCGATGATGAGAATTTTTACGCCGCCCGAAGTTACTGTTATTGATTTAGTGAGGGAAAAATAATCATGCCTTTAACTTTAGTGCCGACCCCAATCGGAAATTTAGAAGATATAACTTTGAGGGCTTTGCGCGTTCTCCGCGAAGCGGATTTAATCGCGTGCGAAGATACGAGGACATCGAGAATTTTACTGCGTCATTACAACATAAAAAAATCTTTAACTTCTTTTCATGTGCATAACGAGAATGAAAAATTAGAATTTTTGCTTGAGAAATTAAGAGCCGGTGAAAAAATCGCGGTGATTTCCGATGCCGGCACGCCGGGAATTTCCGATCCGGGCTGGATTTTATTGAAACGTGCGATTGACGAGAAAATCAGCGTTGACGTTCTGCCCGGAGCTTCGGCGGTAATTCCTGCAGTTTTAATGTCGGGGATAAAACCACAGCCTTTTATTTTTTTAGGATTTCCGCCGGAAAAGTCAGGCGAACGGAAAAAATTATTGAACGATGTAAAAAATTTTCCGTTCACTCTGTGCTTTTATATGTCGCCTCATAAAGCCGAAAAGCAGTTAGCGGACTTCATCGAAATTTTAGGCGACAGGAGGGCCGCGCTGGTCCGCGAAATTTCAAAAATTTTTCAAGAATCCGTGCGCGAAAATTTATCTGAAATAATTTCAAGACTTCATGACGGCTTAAAAGGCGAACTCGTTTTAGTAATTGAGGGTCAAGAAGAAAATTTCGCTGACAGTTCGTGGCGCGACGAAGCCCGAAAATTATTCGACGGGGGCTCAAGCGTCAAGGACGTTGTAAAAATAATCGAAGAAAAATATAAAATTCCGCGCAACAAGATAAAAAAATCACTGCAATGAAATGCTCTATTTTGCTACACGCATTTTGAAATAAAGCAGTACTCCGTAATCGAGCCATACTTCGCCGTCATCTTCTTTAATGCCGTCTTCCTTGAGAAGCTGGTTTAATCTCTCCTCGCTGATTTCGACTTCCACATAATAATCGCACGGCCTTGCAGGAATTTTGAAGGGTGCTTTTTCTCCGCCGATTTTTATCAACGCAGGAACTGATTCGTCGCTGTTCTTCATTTTGCCCATGTAAAAAACTCCGTTAATTCTTTCTCCAGAAATTGTAAAGGGCTTTGAAGTTTTTACCGTGAGGGCCGGTTCTGCTTTCGTAAAGCCGTTTTCTTTGAATAAGTCGGCCATTACGATCGGGTGATTGTCCTGCGTTCCAAATTCTTCGAGCTTAGGAATTGAAATGCTTTGACTGTCGCGGACTTTTATTTTTTTGCCGTTTTGAATTATCGTTAAATTTCCGCTGAAAGTCATCTCAGAACTTTTTTGCGCTGAAAACGCCGAACCCACGAACAATAATAAAATAAAAACCGCCGAAAAAATTTTTTTCATTGCTGCTCCTCCTTAAGAATCAATTAAAAAAATTAAAAGTCCTGTAGATTATCAGCAGGACTTTTTGAAAAATAACCTAAAAATTTTTTTATGTCAAGAAATTAATTACGCCGACAGCGACAAGAGATTTCTATAAATCGGATAGGGCCAAATATCTGCGGCGATTGTCAACTCAGCAGCATCGCATTTCGCCCTTATAGAGTCCATGAGCGGAATAATTTCCCCCGTCAGCAGGTCTGAACGTTCGCGGGCGTTCATGCTTGAGAGTCTGCCCTTGAGCTCAAATAAATTCGCCGCGTCTTTAATCAAAGCGTTCTTAGCACGGCCAAGACCGTTCACGTAATCGCGCCACGGGGTGCAGTCGCCGAAGTCGATACCGTCAAAACCGCTCAAAGATTTTTTCTCAAGTATTAATTGCTTCGAGAGGGCCGGCAGGACTCCTTCCCATAACATGTCGTAAAGAACAGCCGCTTCAACTTCGAGGCCGGTCGCAAAACTTTCCATGCGTACCTCGTGAAGATTTTCGAGCTCGTGAGCGCGATAAACTCCTAAATTACCGAGCATTTCTTTATTTTCCGGCTTCAGTAATAAATCTATTCTGTCGGGCATTGTCTCGGCCTCGATTAATCCGCGCTTCTTTGCTTCCTCGTGCCATTCGTTTGTGTAAGCGTCGCCCTCAAATAAAATGCTGCTTCCGCGTCTGAATGCCTCGCGTGCTGCTTCGAGTGCCGCGTCCATAGCTTCACGCCCGCCTGAAATTTTTTCTTCGGTCATTTTCGTAACCTCATCGATCCCCCATGCCCATAACGATGCGAACATTGTAACGGGCAGAGCGATTGACTGCGACGAGCCCGGAGCGCGGAACTCAAATTTATCTCCGGTGAAAGCTACGGGCGAAGTTCTGTTTCTGTCGGAGTCGAACGGGATAATATCCGGCAGCTTTGCAAGTCCCAAGTCCATAACGCCTTTTTCCGGCAGTGAGACATCGGCGTTATCAAGCCTGCGAATTAAATCCGTCAATGCCGAGCCGAGATAAACGCTTATGATTGAGGGCGGTGCTTCGTGGCCTCCGAGCCTGAATAAATTTCCCGACGTTGCGATAGCGGCCTGCAGGAGGCTGTGAAATTTCGACACGCCCAAGACTACTGCGGACAGGAACGTCAAGAAAATTACGTTGCGCCTGTGGCTGTGGGAGGGCTTCAATAAATTTCTTCCCTCGCTGTCAACCAGAGACATGTTCGTGTGCTTGCCGCTGCCGTTCATGCCGTAAAAAGGTTTTTCGTGGAATAATAATCTTAATTCATGCTGACGCGCAAGTTTTCTCATCGTCTCCATTAAAATTTGATTCTGGTCGCAGGCCCTGTTAGCGTCAGAATATAAATGAGCGAACTCAAATTGACACCGTGCGACTTCGTTATGACGTGCAATGACGGAGACTCCCAAGCGCGCTAAATCTCTTTCAACGTCCTCCATATAACGCAGGACTCTCGGAGGAATTGCGCCGAAGTAATGATGATCGAGTTTCTGATCTTTAGCAGGCTGTGCGCCGATTAAAGTTCTTCCGCAAAATCTTATGTCGGGCCTTAACTGTGCACGGGGTCTGTCGAGCAAAAAATATTCCTGTTCCGCTCCGACCGTCATTTTTACGCTTTTAATTCCGCGCTGTCCTAAAGTCTTTAAGAGTTTTAATGCTCTGCTTTCGACAGCGTCAAGAGCCCGGAGCAGCGGCGTTTTAAGATCCAGCGGAGTGCCGTCAAAAGATAAGAACACCGAAGGAATACAGAGAGTTCCGCCCTTAGGACTCTTCACAATAAAGGCAGGGCTGCTGATGTCCCACGCTGAATAGCCGCGAGCCTCAAAAGTTGAGCGTGTTCCCGCTGAAGGAAAACTCGAAGCGTCCGGCTCTCCCTGTGCCAAGTGATGTCCCCTAAATACCTCCATCGGGTTTCCTGCCTCGTCAGAAATTGTGAAGGCTTGATGTTTTTCGGCAGTCAGTTCCGTCTGGGGCTGGAACCAGTGCGCCCAGTGCGTCGCGCCTTTTGAGATTGCCCAGTCTTTCATTGCTCCGGCTACTATGTCGGCGGCTTCGGGTGTCAATCTCTGCCGGCCTTCCATTGCCGCGATAACCTGCTCGTAGATGTCGGGGTTTAATTTTTCTTTCATGACTCGCAAATCAAAAATCATTGAGCCAAAAATTTCATGCACTCGCTTATATTCGTGTTCTGACATTTTTAACAAACTTCCTTTCAAAAATAAGCAAAATTTTTTCTAAAAAATCTGCTTAAATTAAAAATATTCTAGTATAATTACATTAATCTGTCAACTTTTGCAATTTTAATGAAAAAATAATTTCTAACTGAACTGCTATAATGAGACAAGAAAAAGCCCTCCGGCTGATCAGTCCGAAGGGCTCGCATTGAAGTTAAATTAAAGTTCCAATCTAGCTAAGATCGATTGACGTTTCCTGCGTTGTGATGATCTTGGCGCTTTTTTTGGTAACGGGCGGGGTGCTGAAGATTGCCCCGTTCGCTATCATACCGTCCATAAGAGCTATAACGCTTGATCTTTCAAAATTCGGGTCGGCGTAGTTGTAGTTGAAAGTTTCTTTGCCGCCGTCCTCATTCAAGAACGTAAGTGCTAATTTCGATACAGTTGCCATGCTTATCACCTCTCTTTCTAAAATCACTGTCCAAATTGCCGCTACTCGTTAGTCAAAGTGCTGACCGCTACCTTCTGCACACGATAAATCGGTTTTGCTAAACACTCGCCGAGTAAATTCGCAATGTTCATCGCTTTAGTGTCCTCGTAGCGCGTGAGGTCGAGACCGCCTAATGAAACGCTGAGAGTCCTGACTTTTCCGTCTACCGTGCCGTTGTTGAGCTGTACGTTGACTGTTACTTTGCTCAAGCTGCTGATTGCTGCCATAGCCTTTCACCTCCTTTAATTTTTATTTTCGGCTTCCGGCTGCCTGTGCTCCTCCTGAACACAATGAGAATTATATCGCATTTTTAATACATGTCAAGCATTTTTTTGAAATTAATCTAATAAATAATTTTTTATCTCATAAAAGCTCATGAATACAAGCATTAAAAATCCCCGACGAATTTAATTTCATCGGGGCTAAGCGATAAAAGTCTATATTTTTGAAAAAATTTATGCGTTAATCAGTCGCTTTTTTGAGAGCTTCGACGCGAGCTTTTTGAGCCGCGACCTGAGCCTCTAAGCTGGCGAGCTGGTCTTCTTCAGCTTTCAATGACTGCGAGAGACGCTGTGAAAGATTTTCGGAAACTGCTTTAAGGGCCGCGAAATCTTCTTTAAGGTCCGCAACGTTGGAAAGTCCGCCCTGTTCGAGCTTTGCTATTCTTTGTTCAAGGGCGGCCATTCCGGCTTTTACTTCGTCAAGTTTCGGAGTGAATTTGCTCTGTAGAACCGTCCACATGATATTAAGCAGCAATATTATGCAGACAGCGGCAATGATTATTGTTTTTTTCTTGTCTTTCAGTGAAATCATGATAACAACCTCCGTAAATTAAAGAAAAAAGAAAGAAAAAAATTTGAAAAAAAGAGGCTTCAAAAAATTTCGAGCCTCTGTAATTTTCACGATAACTATTTAACTTCGACTTCTGCGCCGGCTTCGGTGAGCTTTTTCTTAATCTCTTCGGCTTCCTCTTTTGACACGCCCTCTTTGATGTTCTTCGGGGGATTGTCGACGAGCTCTTTTGCTTCTTTAAGGCCGAGCGACGTGATCTCGCGGACTGCCTTAATTACTGCGATTTTGTTTGCGCCGGGTGCTTTGTAGACGACATCAAACTCTGTTTTCTCCTCAGCTGCTGCTGCGGGGGCTGCTGCGCCGGGCATTGCTGCCATCATCATGGGAGCCGCTGACGCTGAAACTCCGAACTTCTCCTCAAGTGCCTTCACGAGCTCTGAAAGCTCAAGTACCGACATTTCTTCAATAGCCTTAATAATTTCTTCGTGTGCCATAATAATTTTTACCTCCATAAAAAATTAAAAATAATATAAATTTGAATTACGCTGCGCTTCCCTCTTTTTTGTCCCTGATCTGGGCGAGGCATGTAACGAAATTGCGCATAGTGCCAGAAAGAACATTGACGAGACCCGACAACGGGGCCGCGATGGTTCTGACAACCTGACCGCGCAGAACTTCTTTTGACGGAAGATCCGCAAGTGCCATGAGCTGAGCGAGATTGAGCTGCTGACTTTCAAGCAGACCGCCTTTGA
>JAFSXR010000051.1 GCA_017443985.1 Synergistaceae bacterium | reverse complement strand
ATAATTTTGCCCTGCCCCGGCGCGAGCAAAAACGCAACCGCTCCGGCGTAAGGCCCAAACAAAATTCCCATGAAACGCACACCGCTCCCAAACACGACCCTGTGAATCATAACGGGCGTGTGTTCTGCGCCGTCTTCGCCGATGTACGTAACTCCGAAGCGTCCGGGCATTTGGAAATCAAGCTGAATAGTTCCGCATTGCCACGTTCTGCCGATACAGTCCTCAAGGTGAAAATCAATTTTAGGCCCGTAAAAAGCTCCGTCGCCGGGATTAATCGTATATGGGGTGTTGGTGCTTTCAAGAGCGTCTTTCAATGCGTTCTCTGCGGCCTCCCACTGTTCGTCAGTTCCCATTGAATCCTCCGGGCGCGTTGAAAGTTCGACTGAATACTTGAAGCCGAAAACATTAGTGTAAAAATATTTATCAAGCTCCATAATCGCCGTAACTTCTTCTTTAATTTTTGTCGGCTCAATGTATGTGTGGGCATCGTCCTGAGTGAAGCAGCGCACGCGCATCAATCCGTGAAGGACTCCGCTGCGTTCGTGCCTGTGAACACAGCCAAGCTCGGTCAGCCTCATCGGCAAGTCTCTGTAACTTCTCAACTGCGTCTTGTAAACTAAAATGCTTCCCGGACAGTTCATTGGCTTAATGGCGTAAGGCTTCTCGTCAATTTCAGTGAAGTACATGTTTTCACGGTAGTGATCCCAGTGCCCCGAACGTATCCATAATTCGCGGTCTAAAATCTGCGGAGTTTTAATTTCAGTGTAGCCGCGTTTATTGTGTTCGCGCCTCCAGAAATCGATCAGCGTGTTCATTATTGCCATTCCCTTTGGGTGGAAGAACGGGAAGCCCGGACCTTCTTCGTGTAAGCTGAAGAGGTCTAAATCTTTTCCAAGTTTTCTGTGATCTCTCAGCTTGGCTTCCTCAAGCATCTTTATATATGCTTTTAATTCGTCAGGGTTTGCGAAGGCCGTGCCGTAAATTCTCGTAAGCATTTTATTTTTTTCGCTTCCGCGCCAATAAGCTCCGGCGATTGAAAGCAGTTTGAAGTTATGAATTTTTGAAGCGTCGGGAACGTGAGGGCCTCTGCAAAGGTCCGCGTATTCGCCCTGCTTGTAAACAGAAACTGTAGGAGCGTCAATCTCTGAAATTAATTCGGTCTTGTAAGGATCTTCGGCGAAAAATTTTAATGCCTCGTCTTTTGGCATGTCTTCTCTTGAAACTTTTTCGCCCGCGCCTGCAATTTTTCTCATCTCCGCTTCAATTTTCGGCAAATCGTTTTCCGTTATTGTTCCGGCTGCGTCAACATCATAATAAAATCCGTCCTTAATCGCAGGACCTACTCCGAAATGAGAACCGGGATATAAGCGCAAAATTGCTTGAGCCATTAAGTGCGCCGTGCTGTGGCGTAAAATTTCCAAACCTTCAGGGCTGTCGGCTGAAACTGCTTCGACCTCGCCGCCGGAATTTACACAGCGCGACAAGTCCATTAATTCTCCGTTAAATTTTGCCGCTATGATTTTTTTATTATCAAGGCCAAGCGATTTTATAACGTCATGCAAAATTATTTCATTCTTATCAAATTCGCAAGACTTATCGCCATTCTTAAACTGCAACATAAAAATAAATACCTGCCTTATTTATGAAATAAAATTTTTTCTAGAAAGTATAACACTTTTGATAAATCAAGCGTTAAGAAATTTTTTTGAAAATTAAAAGCACCTATGATATAATAAACGCGAAACAGCTCTTAAAATATCGAGAGCTGTTTTTTTGCAACTACTTTTACACCTACAAAAATTTCAAAAATTTTCAAGCTTTATAAAAATTCACGAAGCAAATTAAAAAATTAGGATTCAAAATTTTTTTTCAGACACTCAAATTTTTTGCGAAAGATTTTTTTAAGTGCTTTTTATTTTTTACCTCCTACCTCATACCTCCTAACTCCTACCTGTTTTATATTTCGTCTTTGATCATGTCGTCAAGCGTCTGACGCTTTGATACTAAACGTGCTTGGCCGTCCTCAGCGAATATTACAGCCGGTCTTTGAAGTCTGTTATACCTGCTCGACATACTGAAAGTATATGCGCCGGAATTGTACAGCGCGATTATGTCGCCGGCTTTGAGCTTCGGGAGTTTTGCGTCGTCAATCAAAATATCTCCGCTCTCACAGCATTTTCCAACGACTGAAAATTTTGTACCGTCGCCGGGATCGTAAACCGGAGCTTCAATATCGTTGACATTAACGGCTTCATATTCAGCCTGATAGAGAGCGTAGCGCGGATTGTCGGCCATTCCTCCGTCAACGGCTATGTATGTCAGCTTCGGAAGTTCTTTGATGTTCTCGACTTTGTATAGAGTTATTCCGGCTTCTGAAATTACCCAGCGGCCCGGCTCGATGATTATCTGCGGAATTTCAAGATTATATTTTTTGCAGTCCTCATACAGCAATTTCATCATAGGGTCGGTGAAATCCGCGCACTTCACGGGAGAAACTGAAGGATTTATCACAGCTCCGAAGCCGCCTCCGCAATTTAATTCCTTCGTCGTAAAATTGAAAGCGTCCTTTAATTTTTTCATTAACTCGATAGTTTTCTCGAGGCCCTTTACGTTGTCGTCAGGGTCAAAAAGCTGCGAACCTACGTGGAAATGCAAGCCCCTCAAGTCAAGATATTCGCTCTTCATTGCATATTGAATCGAGTGCGCTAACATTGAGCCTTCAGAAATATCAACAGGAAGTCCGAATTTGCTGTCAGTCTGTCCCGTCGCTATATAAGCGTGCGTGTGAGCGTCAACGCCGGGAGCAACACGGATTAAAATTTTCTGCTTAATTCCTTTCAGGCTTGCAAAATGTTCGATGGTTTTTAATTCGTCAGGGTGGTCTACAATAATTCTTCCTACGCCGGAATTAATCGCAAAAGAAATTTCTTCGCTGCTCTTGGCATTTCCGTTCATCTCGATTTTTTCAGGAGGAAAGCCGGCTTTCAATGCCGTGTAAAGTTCTCCGAGCGACACGACATCAAGCCCAAGCCCCTCGCTTTTTATTATGCGTGCCATTTCCTTTATTAAAAATGCTTTGCTTGCGTAACGCACGGTCGTATTTTCCCAGCGTTCCATGAAAGTTTCGCGGAGTTCACGGCAGCGCGATTTTATTATTCCCGTGTCGAAAACGTATAAAGGCGTTCCGTATTCTTCGGCTAATTTCTGACAGTCAACTCCGCCCCAAGTAAGTTTTTTCATTATTGAAAACTAAATCCTTTCTCATGTTATTATTTGCAGAATTATACAATTAAGGACAAAAAAAAATGATTAAATTTTCTGAATGGAAACGCAAATATTTTATAAACTCATCGAGCGAGCCGGGACTGACCGTAATTTTTCCGTCGAGAGATATTTATTTCTCGTCTGAACTTTTACGCCTTATGAGGCTCGAAATTTCAACTTGTCCGAAAACTCTAGACCAATGGTACGAACTTTGCCACCCGTCCGACCACTCAAAAATTTCTAAACTTGAAAATATTATTTACAGCAGTCATGAAAATTTTTTCTCGCTTAACCGGAAATTATATTGCGGAGACGGAATTTATAGAAACTTCAGGCTTGACGCTTTCATTCAAAGAAATTCCGATGGCAGGCCGCTGAAATTATTTGGCAGTGAAATTTTAGGGTTAAGCGCGTGGCTCTCCGATGCTGACGATGGCGACACTATAGAAATCACTGACGATTACGGGCGTGTAAAAATTCTTGAGGCCGTCCGGGTTGCCGGTGTTATGACCCTGAGCGACATCACGCTGAAAAAAGATTTAGAGCAGGAAAATTTAATTTTGAGGCACGAAATTTCCCGGAGAATTTTCTCGCCGTTCCCGGCACCGTTAAAAATTTCAGAAAAAAATTCTCTTCAAAACGATTTTATTTTTAATTCGTTAAATGAAAATCTTGACGCTGCATTAAATATTCTCACCGGCGATGCGCAATTAAGGGCCTTAAAACGTTCGCTGGGCTCTCCATATTTGAACGTCGGCGTTGCAGGTTTGTCAGGAAGCGGAAAATCCGCGCTTATTAACGCAATCACGGGAGAAAAAATAAATATTAAAAACGTCCCTGTTTTTTTCAGAGAAGGCGAAAAAAAATCCGCGAAAATTTTTTATCAGGACGGACGCATTGAAGAGGTAGGAGGTAGGAGGGAGGAGTTAGGAGGTATTAACGAGGCCGCAAGAGTCGAGGTTACAATACCGGGCGCGTTAATCCCCGAAAATATCTGCCTCGTTGACACTCCGGGCTGGGACGCTTTCACGGGTGCAGGGGCTTTGAAAAATATTTTGCCGGAACTTGATTTTATTATTTATGTCATTCCGATACGCTCAAGATTAAAAGGCTCTGACTATAAATTTTTTGATGAGCTTGGAGCTAAGAATGAAGAAATAATTTTCGCTCTCACTCAAGTAGATTTAGAGAGCGATGACACGGAGGCCGGAAAAGTTATCAGGACGGCGGACGAAAAAATTTCAAGCGACATCGCCGCAATTAAAAATGGTATTAAAAATTTTAACGGCTCTGAAGTTGAAGTTATCGCGTTATCCTCGAAGATTGCCGTAGAAAATTTTTTCAACAGAAATTCAAGCGCATGGAAAAATTCAAATATTGACGGCATAATTAATTTTTTGAAAGAACTTGGCCGTAACTCGCTCGAACGGGCTTTATTTTTACGTGCCAAACGCGCCCTAAAAATTATAGAACGCTCAAGAACTGATTTATTAAAATGGAAATTAGACGCGATCATCGAAAAATTAAAACAATTAGCGGCTGGCAATGAAGTCATTACCTCATCACTCCTACTTCCTACTTCCTACCTCCTAACTCCTCACTCCTACCTCCTACTTCCTCTTCGCTCTTCTCTTCGTTAATAACTTCAATGCGCGAACATTCTTTCAAGTCGCGGTTTTTTTCTATGAAAATTTTTGAGGGCAGGACGAAAGCTCTGCTCCTTAGTGCCGACAGAAACATGAGCATGAAATTATTTTCGCGTCTCTCTCATAATTTAAGGCTCGAAACTTTGCCCGAAGGCTCTGCGAGTTCTTTTGAATGGCTCTGCACGAGCGAGTTAATGCCGTTCGGGTGCATAAAATTAACTTCGTCATCGCTCAGCAGCGATGAAAATATTTTGATAGCTCCGTCGGATTATTTATTAAAAAATAATATCAACTGGCAGGCACTTTTTGATGAGTATGTCCCCGTCGTGAGCGTTGACCTTGCGCGGCTTGAGTCCGGGCTGTCGGACTTGGCCTGCTCTCCTTACGCAGTGGGGCTCGCTCTGTCGAAATGGGTCTTAGCTTTTCCGAACGCGGCTTTAATTTCAAGCGGTGATTATAAAGATAAAGTCAACGAATTTTCAGAAGGTAACGGCTTAGTTGCACCAGAGTTTTTTGTTTTTGAGAACTATGAATTTTTTTCTCACCCTTAACTTGATTAAAGGGGGAGGGTAATGTAAAATGCACTTCCGAGTTTTAATTAACTCTATAAATTAAATTTTTTGAAAATTATTTTTAATTTTTCATAAGAGTTCATAAGAGGTGGTTTATTATATGAGAAGTAAAAAGTTTTTCTTGTTGGGAGTTTTTCTCCTTGCGGCGTTGCTGACCTCGCTCGACACTCCGTCGTTTGCGGCTGCCAAAGTATATGGAATATGGATGCAGGATCCTACCGAGACTACAACTTGGAGCGACGGAAGATTCTACAACGGTACAGTGCGAATTAATAACCCCACAATAGAGGTTGCTCATGGCGGCAGTCTTCACATTGGCTTTGCAATAGACAGGGATAGTAGTAATATTTATGCCGACCCTTTCCATTACACTGCCTATCTTCAATCTCTGAACTCAACGGCCGGATTTACATATACATTTCGGGGTGAGACTAAAAGTGTTACGCCCGGAGTACAGACGATGATAAAGGATAATTTGCGTCTAGCTCGTCCGAATGCAGAATTGCATAAAGACGTAAACAATAACTATGTTGAACTTTATATCAACGTAAATAACAGCATACCGGCTGGCAAATACCAATTTGCGGTTAATGGCTATCCTTCGTGCGGTTATCAGCAGGCAGGAGTAACGCCGGAAATGATGACGCAGAATTTTACCATTGAGGTTGTGGCAAGTAAAGAAGCACCGACAATCAGCGGCCCTGACGAGATTACAATTATGCAGGGTGCTAAGGTCTCGGTAGACTTCACTGGCACGAACACCGTAAGGTGGGATCACGGTAATAGTAGGCTCAAGAGAAATGCGGATCCCTACATAAAAGGGATTGAGTTTGATTATGCAGATGACCCGACAAAATGCACAATTACCATAACGGCAACACCCAATGAGGCCATATATCCGAAAGGTGAGTATGAGGATCTGCCTATATACGCTTATAACCCATATGGTACAAGAGCTGAAAAAACATTGAGAATAAATTTCTCGCCTGACGCGGATCACTCAGACGCTACAGTCGATTCAATCGTCCCTAAAACGATTACAATTAAGCAGGGCGAAACAGGCTGGGTAACATTAACAGGTTCCGACTATCTTAGAGATTGGGTTTGCGGGGACGATGAGGATAATTTGCAGGGTAACATTGACAGCGTGAGGCTGAGTTTCGATAAGAACAGTCCTAAGATCTGTTATGCTTATGTGAATGTCAACCCTGACGCGAAAGCCGGAGTACATAAAATTCTCATTTATGGCCTCAACGGAGCCGGTAAACCCGGAACAGATATAATGAGTAGATACATAGTGGTTAATGTTACGCTCAACGAAGACCATATGAAACCCACGATTGACAGCGACGAAGAAGTAACTGTCGTGCAGGGCGGAGTTGCAACGGCAACCTTCACGGGTAAGTACGCAAAGGGTTGGATTTATGACGGCGAACTTTCAAGCGACATAATCAGCGACATTACTTTTGATTATTCAAAGAGTACCAACCGCTGCAACGTTAAGGTAACGGCCGCTGAAAATGCAGCAGTCGGAACCTACACGAAAAAAATTTACGCGCTTAACGCGATCGGCCAGAAGTCAGACCCTGCAACATTGACCATAAAGGTTGTCCAGAACGAAGCGCACACAGCAGCAACAATCGATGCAGACGAGATAATCAGCGTTGTGCCGGGCAAAACAGCAACGGCGGTATTCACGGGCAAGCACGTAAGGTCTTGGGCGGTTGACCGTTCTGACATGGCCAAATATGCTTGGATAAGTGAAATTGAATGTTCGTATGCTGATAACCCTGACCGCTGTGAAATGTATGTCATGACAAATACAAGCGTTGATGCTGTGATTACTACTGCGGACATTAAAGTTTACGCTTATAACGCAGTAGGACAGGTTGTAACAACTCCTGCTTATCTGCATATTGTCGCGGCCAACCCTGATGACTTCAAAAACCCTGTTATCGATGAGGCCGAGTCTGTAACCGTTATAGCCGGCGGAACTGCAAAGGCTGTATTCACGGGACAGAATATCCGCGCTTGGGACTATGACAGGAATTTTTCTGATGATATACATGATATTGAGCTGAACTATTCAAGCAATCCGAACCGCTGTGAAGTTCTCGTTACTGCAAGCTCAAATGCGAAGGCCGGCACTTACACTCTGCCTATTTATGCGGCTAATGCGGCCGGCGAGGCGACAAGCTCAACATTAAAAGTTACGGTAACGACACAGACATACGCCCCCGCAACGATTGACAAGAGCGCGGAAGTATCAGTCAAGGCCGGCGGAACTGTAAAGGCCGTTTTCACGGGAACGAATGTCCGCGCTTGGAAATACGGAAAACTTCCTGCCGCTGTGAAAGCCGTTGAGCTGGATTATTCAAGCAACCCGAACCGCTGTGAAGTTCTTGTTACTGCAAGCTCGACGGCAACGGCCGGGACTTACTCCGTACCTATGTATGCTTATAACGAGGTCGGACAAGAGGTAAGCTCAACATTAAAAATTACAGTAACGACAGATACATACGCCGCTGCGACGATTGACAAAAATGAGGAAGTAACAGTCAAGGCCGGCGGAACTGTAAGGACTGTATTTACGGGAAAGAATGTAAATGCTTGGAAGTACGGAAATCTTCCAGCGGCGTTGAAGGCCGTTGAGCTTAATTATTCGACCAACACAAACCGCTGTGAAGTTCTCGTTACCGCGAGTTCTACGGCTGAAGCAGGCACATATTCTACAGATATTTACGCTTATAACGCAGTCGGCGAAGAGGTAAGCGCAACTTTAACAGTTACGGTAACGGAAGAAAGTTCTTCTACGACATATGCTTCCGCAACGATTGACGGAAACGGAGAAGTAGAAGTCATAGCCGGAGGAACTGCAAGGGCTATCTTCACAGGAAAGAATGTCAAGACTTGGAGATACGGAAATCTTCCTGACGGAGTAACGGCGGTTGAGCTTAATTATTCGACCAACACAAACCGCTGTGAAGTTCTTGTTACGACAAGCGAAGCAGTATCACAAGATACTACAGCAACAATAGACATCTATGCTTATAATGAAGTCGGCGAAGTTGTAGCTTCTCCAG
Organism: Synergistaceae bacterium; assembly: GCA_017443985.1. Lineage (GTDB taxonomy): Bacteria > Synergistota > Synergistia > Synergistales > Aminobacteriaceae > JAFUXM01. The sequence goes on along the minus strand of JAFSXR010000051.1, from coordinate 46,004 downwards.
CGAAACTCACTGTCAGTATCATCACGGAGGGAACAAGTGAGCAACCTACAATCACGACCGCGCCTTCAAGCGTGAACGTTGTGCCCGGCGGTACTGTATCGGCAGTATTCAAGGGCGAAGGAATCAGCTTCTGGACGTGCGACAATGCGTCGTTCTTACTTGACGGCGTTGAGTTGTCATATCAAGATGACACAAACACTTGTACGGTCTTTATAACGACTGCTTCTTACTTAATAGAAGGTCTCTCTGATGACATAACGGTTACTGCTTATAACAATCAGGGCGACAGCGTTTCAAAGACGTTGACCGTCAACATCGTGGAGGACACGAACGCTCCGAAAATCGATGTTCCTCCAATGAAAGACCAGTTTAAGTCTGTTGTACCCGGAGGAACAGTAAAGACAGTTTTACGCGGCACGAACATTGTTACATGGACAATCGGAAATGACACGCCGAGCTTCTTAACCGTTGTTGCGCGTCCTAAACCCGATGATTCGAATATCTGCGAAATTTTTATGACGGCTGCTTCCACTGCAAAGACTTCCGATGTAATCACTGCAGAGGCCGACAGCGGTTATTTCACCGTTTACGGACATGACAGCACCGGCAACGAGACACCTATGCCTCTCTTTATTGATGTCGTGGATCCGTCGTCAATAACGTCAGCGAAGCCTGAAATAAGCACGGGCGATCAGTCCGTCAGCGTTGCCCCCGGCGGAAGCGTCTCCGCAACGTTTAAGGCGGCGAACGTTTACGACTGGAATTATTCAGAGCTTACGACAACGGAGCTGTCTTCAGTCAACCAGAATTATGACAGAGACAACGACCCCAGCACCAACACAGTAACGGTCGTAGCGGCTTCTACTGCGAAGGAAGGAGATTATCACGTTACCGTTTACGCTTATAACGAGAACGGACTGGAGGACAGCGCGGACTTGAAAGTTACTGTTTCAAGCTCAGGCTCAAATTCTGGCACGGGCAGCATAGGCAGCAGCAGCGGCGGCGGTTGTGATATGGGCTTTGCGGGGCTTGGGGTTTTGGCTCTTGCTCTGACGCTCATGAAGAAGTATTCAAACTAACATTAAACCACTTTACAGAATATCCCTGTGGCTTTAATGCTGCGGGGATTTTTTATTGAATAAAACGCGATTTTCCCGTAAAATTTTCTCACGTTCTTTTAATTTTAATTTTATTTCACGAAGGAGGCATTTTAATGGCCGGTAACATCAGACACGGCGTATCACCGATAACTGACTATGATATATTCCTGTTCAAGCAGGGCACTCACTATCATCTCTATGAAAAAATGGGAGCACAAAAATTTACAGACCCTGCGGACAATGTTGAAGGCGTAGCGTTTTCAGTGTGGGCACCGAACGCACAGGAAGTCAGCGTAGTTGGAAACTTCAACGGCTGGGATCCGGGCGCGCACCCGCTTGCAGCACGCTGGGACGGCTCAGGAATTTGGGAAGGTTTTGTGCCTGACCTCAAGAAGTGGGAGTTATATAAATTCCATATTAAAAATTCTCACGGCGAATATAAAGACAAAATGGATCCGTTCTCACGAGTCTTTGAACTTCCGCCCCGTACTTCATCAATAACCCATTGGCCCGAATATGAATGGCATGACGGCGAATGGCTTGCACATCGCGGTGAAGCTATGAGCATGTCCGCGCCTTTGAGCGTTTACGAAGTTCATTTAGGGTCATGGAGAAGGCACTGGGACGACGGGTTGTCGCTCTCATATCGCGAAATGGCCGAAGAGCTTCCGGGCTACTGCGAGGACATGGGCTTCAATGCCGTTGAATTTCTGCCCGTCATGGAACACCCGTTTTACGGCTCGTGGGGTTATCAGACTTTAGGATATTTTGCCCCGACAGCACGCTACGGAACGCCCGAAGATTTAATGTACTTAATCGACGAATTACACAAGAAAAATATTGCTGTCATTCTTGATTTTGTCCCAAGCCATTTCCCGACGGACGATTTCGGCCTTGCACGCTATGACGGAACGGCACTATATGAACACGAAGATCCGCGCAAGGGCTATCACCCGGACTGGGGCAGCTATATTTTCAATTACGGGCGCAACGAAGTCAGGAGCTATTTAATTTCTTCGGCGGCATTCTGGATCGACCAGTATCACGCGGACGGCTTAAGGATTGACGCTGTAGCTTCAATGCTCTACCTCGACTACTCGCGCAAGAACGGCGAATGGGTGCCGAACATTTACGGAGGCCGTGAAAATCTTGAGGCTATATCGCTGCTCCGCGACATGAACAGCGAATTATACGGACGCTTCGGAACTATTCAGACTATCGCGGAAGAGAGTACCGACTGGCCGATGGTAACGCGGCCCGTATTTTTAGGCGGCTTAGGCTTCGGCATGAAATGGAACATGGGCTGGATGCACGATACTCTTGAGTATATGAGCCTTGAGCCGATTTACAGGAGCTGGCATCAAAATCAATTAACCTTCAGTATCTGGTACGCCTTCAGCGAAAATTTCATGCTGCCTCTTTCACATGATGAGGTCGTTCACGGCAAAGGGTCATTAATTAATAAAATGTCGGGCGACTGGTGGCAGAAACGCGCAAATTTGAGACTGCTTTACGGTTATATGTGGGCGCATCCGGGCAAAAAATTATTGTTCATGGGCGGTGAATTTGCTCAGGGTCTCGAATGGAATCACGACAGCGCGTGCGAGTGGCATTTGCTCCAGAAAGAAGACTTCAGGGGTATTCAAAACTGGGTCAGAGATTTGAATAAGGCCCTGAAAGAATATAAGCCGCTTCACGAACTTGATTTTTCTAACGAAGGCTTCAGGTGGGTTGACTGTTCCGACTGGCACGACAGCGTAATAGTGTGGTGGCGCAAGGGCAAGAGCGACGAAGAATATGTTTTATGCGCCGCGAATTTTACCCCCGTTCCGAGATTCGGCTATCGTGTCGGCGTGCCGCGCATGGGCTTCTGGAAAGAAATTCTCAACAGCGACTCGACACAGTATGGCGGAAGCGGTATCGGTAACTGCGGAGGAATGGAAACAGAGATGGTCGAGTGCCATAATCTTCCTTACTCGCTTGTGCTTAGTCTGCCGCCGCTCGGAATTGTCATGTTCCACTTCAACACGAAAAACGAAATTTAATTTTTTATTGACGAGGCTTTATGTGAGCAGCATAGGGCCTCTTTTTTTATATTTCATCATGAAAATTTTAGAAATTGAATTAAAAAATCTTAACTCGCTGCGCGGACGCTGGCGGATAGATTTATCCGATAATCTTTACGAAACTAACGGGATTTTTGCGATAACCGGCCCGACCGGCGCGGGAAAGACTACAATTTTTGACGCGGTGTGCCTTGCTCTTTACGGTCAAACGCCGAGACTTGCGAGCATTAACGATAAACAGAATGAAATTATGTCGCGCCGCAGCGATGAATGTTACGCAAAAGTTATTTTTGAGAGCGAAGGAAAAAAATTTATAAGCCTCTGGAGTCAGCATAAATCCGGCACAAAAAATAAATTGCAGAAACAGAAGCATATTCTGTCGGACGCTGAGAGCGGCGAAATATTTTCAGAGAAAGTCAGCGAGACCCCGAAATTAATTCAAGAAATAACCGGCCTTGACTTTGGACGTTTTAAGCAGGCCGTGATGCTTGAGCAGGGAGGCTTTGACGCTTTCCTAAAGGCTGGTAAAAACGAACGGGCGGAAATTTTAGAATTATTAACGGGCACGAAAATTTACAGCGAAATTTCAAAACTCGTCTATGCACGCGCAGGCCAAGAGCAGAACGAATTAAATAATATAAAAATTCAGCGCGACAGCTTAAAGCCTAATGATGAATTTAATGACGAAGACGAAATACTCGACGCTATGAGCGTGGCAGGGAAAAATCTTTCATCGGCTGAAAATCAACAGGCTGAAGCTAAAAATGCCATTGAATGGCTGAAAAACATTCAGAAGCTCGAAAATGATATTGCTGAAAATCAACACGAATTTGAGCAGCATAAAAAGCGAGCTGAAATTTTTACGGCTGATCAGCGAAAACTTGAAACGGGCTCGAAAGCTGCAGAGCTGCTCGGAGATTATTCAAACTTGAATGCGCAGCGCAATAATTTCAAAAAAGTTTCCGCCCAAGTTGAAAAAATAAAAAACGAAATTGAACAAGAACTCGAAATTCTTTCACAGACTGAAGAAAAAGAGATCCCGGAACTTGAAAGCATATATAAAAAAATTACTAGAAACGTCCCTGAAAACGAAACTCCGGAAAGTTTAGGCGCAAGAGCTAAAGAGCGGGCGATTTTATTTTCTGACATCGCTAAGGAAAAAAAAGAGACCGAAACGGCAAAGAAAATAACCGAAAAGAAATTTCAAACAGCCCAAGTCGCTTTGACTTCAGCAGAAAAAAATTATTCGCAGTATCAAGAAGAATACGCGAAGGCCGCGAAAAAGTTTGAAGAATTAGTGAGCATGAGAGCAGAAGCAATTTTTGACGATGCCAGAAGAAATTTACGGCCCGGAACGCCCTGCCCCGTGTGCGGAGCAATCGAGCACCCAAGAGCAGATTTTTTAGATAATGAAAAAGAAAAAAATTTTGATGATATTTCAAAATTTGATGACGCTCTGAAAATTGCACGACAGCAGACAAAGACGGCTCACGAAAAACTTAACGAGGCTCACAAAAATTATTCGGCCGTGAAATCTGACGAGAGCGCGGCAAGAACAAATCTCGATAATTTAATCAGCGAGTTTAATAAAATTTCTGAGCGACACTCCGTTTCAAAGATTGAAATATCTGAATTTATGGCTCAAATGGGAATTTCAGCAAAAGTTGTCAGCGATATAATGCCCGGAATTAATGTTTGGCTGCAAGATGTGGCAACCCTCAATGAAAAAATAAAGCGTGCCAAAGAACGCAGAGAATTTTTGAAAAATCAGATTGAGGCCAACAAAAAAAATCTTTTATCCAAAAATTCAGAGCTTGAAAATTTATCAGATGAACTTAAAAAACTTGAAAGCGACTTTATTTCGGCTCTTCACGAAAAAAATTTTGAGAACGAAAAAATTTTTAATGCCTCGAAAGTTGACTACGATGAGCTGAAAAAACTTCGAAATAGACAACAGGAACTTGAGGGCGAAAAAAATAGATTGCAGGGCGTTAAAGATAATCTTGAGCAAAAATTAAAAGCCGAGTCGGAAAAGGCAGTAACTACCAGAAATCTTGCGGAACTTCTGCCAGAGTTCAAAGAGCGCGAGAAATTAATTAACACACTTAAAGAAAAAATTTTTACGCTCAAGAAAAATCTAAGCGACAGACAAAAATTAAAATCGCAGTTACAGGAGCTTGACGAAAAATACAAAGCTCAGGAAAAAATTTCTTCAGACTGGAACGCGCTGAATGGTTTAATAGGCTCTGCAAAGGGCGACAAATTCCGCGTTTTTGCTCAAAATATAACGCTTGGAATGATGATAGACTTAGCCAACTCACAGCTTGAAAAAATGAACGGGCGTTACGTTCTCATGGCACGGCCCGATAGCAGCGGACTCGACCTCAGCGTCATTGATAAAGAACAGGCAGGAGAGATACGCCCGACTGAAAATTTATCCGGCGGCGAGAGATTTATAATCAGTCTCGCGCTTGCGCTTGGCCTCTCTCAAATTTCCGGGAATAAATCGCGCATTGACTCATTATTTTTAGATGAAGGCTTCGGCTCTCTCGATGAAGACGCGCTGAATACGGCTCTCGACGCGCTGGGGGAACTTAGGCGCGACGGAAGAATGATCGGCATAATTTCTCACGTTCAGGCGCTTCAAGAGCGTATAGCCGTTCAAATTCACGTTATACCCAAGCACGAAGGCATCAGCGTAATAGAGGGCGCAGGGGTCAGCTTAATACAAAAGTAAAATATTTTCTTCTTCAACGCCTAGTTCTTCCGGAAATTTTTCGGGCTTTTTATCTTTTGACAGACGCAGCCAGACCGGCTCGCTTTCTTTTGACTGCCCTGTAAACCGAAATTCAATTACGTATTCAAAAGGCTCTTCCATTTCTCGAATGAAAGTAATTTTATTTCGGTTCTTTTTTATACTTTGGCTGAAGTGATGTGCGCGTATTCCGACAGCTTTAATATTATCTTTGATTTTTATTTTTGTTGACAGCGTTATATTCCATTCGGGGACGAAAATTTTATAGTCGCTGATTTTTTCGGCCCTAGCTATATTTTTACAGCCTGATAAAATTGCGGCAGGGACGCTTTCAGGATTTGCAAAAAATTCGTGGGTATCTTTCAGCGTCAAAATTTTTCCATTGTCCATAGCGGCAATGTAGTCGCACATTCTGTAAGCCTCGTTTCTGTCGTGAGTAACGAGAAGAACTCCGCGCCCGTAATTTTTTAATAAATTTTTTATTTTCATTTGAAGTTTTAATCTTAAATGGCTGTCGAGGGCTGAGAAAGGCTCGTCGAGCATTAAAATTTTAGGACGGTTTACCAAAATTCTAGCGAGTGCCGTGCGCTGTGCCTGGCCTCCTGATAATTCATTCGGTTTGTGATTAATTAACTCCGTTAAATTCAAAAGTCCGATTGTGTCAGAAAAAATTTTTTCTTTGAGCAAAATATTTTTTTCGTAATGAAGTCCGCATAAAATATTTTCTTTAACTGTCATGTTAGGGAAGAGCGCGTAATTTTGAAACAAATAACCGACTTTTCTTTTTTGCGGAGGCAGATTAATTTTTTTTTGTGAGTCAAATAAAATTTCATCATCAAGAATAATTTTGCCGCTGTCAGGTTTTTCTATGCCTGCGATACATTTCAGCGTCATGCTCTTTCCGCAGCCCGAAGCGCCGAGAATGCCAAGAATGCTAGCGTCGTGCTCGAAATTAATTTTTAGTGTAAAGTTCTCAAAATTTTTTTCAATGTTTATAAAAAGGCTCATGATTTTTTCTGCGCCCCTCTTCAAGCATATTCACAAGCAATAAAACAACGGCACTAATAGCTAAATTTATCATGACCCACAAAAAAGCTCCGGCCTCATCGTTTGTGCGCCATAATTGGTAAACTGTTGTTGAGATTGTCGCTGTCCGTCCGGGAGTGTAGCCGATTAACATGCTTGTTGCTCCGTATTCTCCGAGCGCACGTGCAAAAGATAAAACAGCTCCGGCGATGATACCCTGACGGCACGCAGGCATCATTATCCGCCAAAAAATATAAGTGTCGGACAGTCCCAAAGTCTGAGCAGAATAAGCCAAGTTCATGTCGAAACTTTCAAACGCTCCGCGAGCCGTCCTGTACATCAAAGGAAAAGCCACGATCGCCGCTGCGATTATGCCTCCGTACCACGTCATGACGAATTTAATTCCGAATTGAGCCAAAAATTTTCCAAGCGGCCTCTTTAACCCGAAGATTACAATCAAAAAATATCCGCACACAGTCGGAGGAAGCACGAGCGGCAAAGTTAAAACAACGTCCAAAAATCCTTTTAGTAATTTTGGAAACCGTGAAGAATAATAAGCTGCGGCAATCCCTGCAAAAAACACAATAACGCTGCTGACTGCCGCAATCCTTAACGAATTATAAAGCGGATACAAATCCATTTTTTATTTTTAATTTTTTGCCGGAGAAAATCCTACTGACGCAAAAATTTTCATGGCCTCTGATTTTGTCAGATAATCCAAAAATTTTTCAGCAGAATTTATATTTGCGCTTTCTTTTATAACTGCTGCCGGATAAATGACCTGACCGCACATTTCCGGCGTAGCTGTATCAATAATTTTTAAGCCTGCGCTGTAAGCGTCCGTGCAATATACAACGCCGCAATCAACGCTCGATTCTTTAACCTGCGTCGTAACTTCTTTTACGTTTGATCCGTATGTGATTTTCCCGGCCTGCGCCAATTCTTTTTCATCGAGGCCGTAATATGCAAAAATTTTTTGCGTATATTGACCAACGGGGACATCGCTGTTGCCCATTGCAAATAAAATTTTTTCGTTCTTGAGTGCCTTTGCTAAATCATCGAAGCTCTTGATGTTTCCTGCGTAGCCGTCAGGAACTACAAGGGCAATTTTATTTTCAAGCAAATTAATTCGCGTACCATTAAGAATTAATTTTAATTCTTCAAGCTGGTTCATTTGCTTCTGTCCTGCCGAGATGAATAAATCACACGCTGCGCCCTCTTGAATTTGAGTTTTGAGCGTTCCTGACGAGTCGAAATTAAAAATTACATTAACGTCAGGATTTTCATTTTCATACAAATTTTTGATCTCGTTCATTGTCTCGGTCATTGAGGCCGCAGCGAAGACTATTAAATCTTTTTTCTCCGCTCCTGCTGTATTTACTAAAACGCACAACACTAAAAATAACACTAAAAAAAATTTTTTCATTCCTAACTCCTACCTCCTAACTCCTACCTGAACAAGGTCTCCTGCTTTAGCTTCGCCCTCCTCGAGAACTTTTGCAAAAACGCCCTCACGCGGCATAACGCAATCGCCCGTTAATTTGCGAATTGCGCAATCAGAGTGGCATTCTTTGCCGATCTGAGTTATTTCGCACAAGGCTGTACCAATTTTCAAGCGTGTACCTACTGGCAGCTTATACAAGCAAATTCCCTCGATTAAAATATTTTCAGCGAAGTCGCCAGGAGCCAAATTGAACGACAAATTTTTTTGAGCTTTCTTGACGCTTTCATCGCCTAACAAACTAATTTGCCTGTGCCAGTTTCCTGCGTGAGCATCGCCGACAATCCCGTGATCAGGCTTCATTATGATTTTATCGACAGGGTGCTTTGGTGTACCTTTTTTTTCGCTGATGTTGACGGATAAAATTTTTCCTATTTGTTCAGCGCAGTCCGCCGAGCCGGAAGAGTTAATCATTTCAACGCCGTGCCTCACTGCATTTATGACAGCAGAAAAATTTTCAGACGCGGCTTTTTTGCTTCCCGGTAAATTAATTATTAAAGTCTGCTTTCTAATTCCAGCCTCTTCGCGTGAGAGACAAGCGCGTGGCGTGATTTTCATGCTTTCAGCTCGCATTGCTTCCGGGATACCGGGCGTTCGGCGTTCGATAATATCCAAAGTTGCTTCGGGAGTTACATCACGCGGAGAAAATCCTGTGCCGCCTGTTGTAAGAACTAAATTAATTTTCAATTCATCTGCACATTTTACCAACTCGCTTTTAATTTTTTCGCGCTCATCAGGAATAATATTTGTGTAAACAACTTTCCAGCCGTCTGCCTCTAACATTTCTTTGAGAGCCGGGCCGCTTGTATCTTTCCGCTCGCCTTTGAAGCCTTTATCGCTGACGGTGATTACTGCCGCTGTGATAATCTCCATGTGAACCTCCTGTCTTGCTTACTAAATAAATATCTTGAATAATTATATCTCTTTGTACTGCTTTGCACATGTCGTAAACTGTGAGAGCCGCGACCGCTGCCGCAGTTAGAGCTTCCATTTCCACTCCTGTTTTACCTTCGCAGAGAACCTCAGCCAAAATTTCAACCGAAAAATTTTTTTCATCAAGCGACAAACTTAAATTAACGCCTTCAATAAAAATCGGGTGGCACATTGGTATTAAATCCGGCGTTCGTTTTGCCCCCATTATGCCGGCAATCTGAGCAACCGTCAAAACATCGCCCTTTTTAATCCCGCCCGTTTTTATTAATTCAAAAGTTTCGTGATTAACCAAAACTTTCGCGGCAGCTACAGCTTTTCTTTGGGTAATATATTTTTCGTGAACGTCCACCATACGTGCGCGGCCTTTGTCATCGAAGTGTGTGAAATCTTCCAAAATTTTAGCCTCCAATCTCGAACATTCGCAAAGTTTCAGAATTTTTAACCGGCGTTTCAAAGCAATGTTCACGCGGTTTTAACTCAACAGCTTTTTTGATAAGATTTTCCAATTTAGCCTGAATTAAATTTTTTTCACTGCTTCTCAAAATTTCCCTAACGTCAAGATAATCTGCAAAAGAAAGGCATGGCTTCAATTTCCCCTGCGCGGTCAGCCTTAATCTGTTGCATGACGAACAAAATTTTCCGCACATTGCGCTGATAAAGCCGACACCGCCCAAAAATCCCGGAATTTTTATATAAACCGCCGGGCCGTTGCCGTGAACGCTAAAATCATTCTCAACGCCTTGATATTTTTTGCGAATGTCATTCAAAATTTTTTCGTTGCTTATACCCCAAAAATTTTTTCCTTCACCAATCGGCATAAGCTCAATAAATCTGACATAAACGGGATTTTCTTTAGCAATTAATAAAATTTTTTCCCATTCGTCATCATTAATTCCTTTTTGAAGAACAGTGTTAATTTTTGTATGGACACCTGAAGAAATTGCCGCATCAATTCCATCTAAAACTTTATCTAAGAGATTAAAGCCCGTTATTTTTTCAAAGCGTTTTATATCGAGAGAGTCAAGCGAAATATTTACAGAGTCAAGGCCGGATTTTTGAAGCTCATTGATATTTTCTGCGAGCAATGCCCCGTTTGTAGTCATACTAACGCTCTCAACACCTGAAATATTTTTTAATTTGTATATAATTTCCGCAATTTTGGGACGCAATAAAGGTTCTCCGCCCGTTAATTTGAATTTAACAATGCCACAACGAACCGCCGCCCTTGCCGTCTCAATTATTTCATCGTCGGTTAAAATTTCGTTCTCACAAAGATTTTTAACAACATTGGGCATACAATAATTACAGCGCATGTTGCAGCGGTTTGTAACGGAAATCCGCATATAGTTTATATCGCGGAAAAATTTATCTTTCATGAAACACTCTCAATAAAAATTTCTATGACACCGCCACAGACTTCGCCCTCTGCTGAAAGTTCTCCGGCAGTGAGATTAAATTTTAACAAAACTGGAGAAAATTTTTCTTGGTTAAATAATTCTTCGGCTTTCTTGATAACTTGCGCTTCCATCAAGCCTCCGCCGATAGTTCCAAAAATTTTTCCTTCGCTGGTGCATAACATTTTAGTTCCGACGTTGCGCGGACCTGCCCCCTGTTTGGACACGATCGTGCATAAAATTTTACGCCCCGATAAAGGCTCATGGTGGCCTGTTCCTAAAATATTATCTAAAATTTCTGGAGAAAATTCAAAATCGCGGTTTTTATTTTTTATTTGTATTATCTCGGCAAAAATTGAAATTGCAATTTCTTCGGGAGTTTCAGCGTTTATCGCAAGCCCTATCGGTGAATGAATACCAAGCACTGCTCCGGCATCAAAGCCTCTATTCAAGAGATTTTCGCGGACAATTTTAACTCTTCTGATTGATCCCATCATGCCGACGTAAGCATAAGTTTTCTTCAAAATTGAGCGCAGACATTCAGAATCATAACGATGACCGCGAGTAACGATTACAAAATAAGAATTAAAACCGCCGTGAATTTTGGATAAAGCACGTTCAAACGGCTCACATATTGTAACATCAGCTCCGTTTTTTACAGCGTTTTCAATAAAAATTTCTCTGTCATCAATAACTGTAACATGAAAGCCTAAAATTTTTGCAAATTTTATTATCGGCATTGAAACATGACCGGCACCGCAGATAATTATTTTCTTTTCAGTTGAGATTTTTTCAGCATAAATTAACGAATTTTCAACGGGATAAATGCCTGTGTTGAGAAACTTTGCAAGCGTATCAAAATTGGATTTTAGAAAACCGTCATTATGTGAGAAAAAAATACACTCACCGTCAGAAAAAATTGCTTTCTCTCCAAGTCCTTCGCCTTTTATGACAGTGAAAGAAATATTTTCTTTGTTAGGATTGGAACTTTTTATGATTTCAAAAAATTTAGTGTTCATTTTCCAAAGCCGCAATTAGGGAACGTACAGACTTGGCAGTTTAAGCACAGCCCGCCCTCACCAAAATTATTAATCTCTTCGCGTGTAATTGTATCTTTGGCCATTAAACGCGGCAAAATTAAATCAAAAATCGTTCTCTTTGCATACATAACGCAGCCTGGCAGCCCGACTATCGGAACATCATTTTTGTATGCAAGCATGAACATAGCACCGGGCAAAACAGGTGCGCCGTATGAAATAATTTTATCCGAAGATTTTTTTATCGCGTAAGGCGTTCTGTCGTCAGGGTCAACGCTCATTCCGCCGGTGCATAAAATCATCTCTGCTCCAATATCCAAAATTTCTTTTATAAAATTTATTGTCATTTCAGGATCATCACTGCTTATTTTGTGTGCGATTATCTCTCCGCCGTACTCCTCAATTTTAGATTTTACAACGGGCGTAAATTTATCTTCAATTCTATTATAAAAAATTTCGTTGCCTGTTGTGATAATACCGACTTTTTTTAATATAAACGGCATAATTTTTAGTATCGGCTCTCCGCTGGCCTCGCGTTTAACTTTTTCCATTTTGGATCTCTCAATTATAAGCGGAATAATCCGCATACCAGCTAAAATATCTCCTGCCTTTACGGGGAAATTTCCATGCCGTGTTGCGATCATCATATCGCCTTGAGAGTTTACGATATTTAATTTTTTTGTATCAACTTTTAATAATCCGTCAATGTCGGCAACAGCCTCGATTTTTCCTTCTTTAATTTCGCCGTGATGAATATTTGTATTTTTGCAAAGGCTGTATAAAATTTCTGCGGCATCGTTCTCGTGTATTGTGTTCTCGTCAACTTCCCAAATGTAGATATTATCCTTGCCAAGACTTAATAAAACCGGCACATCTTCTTCTTTTATTATGTGGCCTTTACGAAACGCAGGGCCTTTCTTTACGCCCGGAATTATTTGCGTAATATCGTGGCACAGCATTTGTCCGACAGCGTTTTCTGTTTTTATTAACTTCATAAAATTTTTCACCTTCCATAAAAATTATGTTTGTGCTATAATATCTTAGTCAAGTTCCCAGACGGATGGGAACTATTTTTTTGCAACTACATTTACACCTACAGAAATCTCAAAATTTTTCAAAGCTCATAACTTTTTACAAATACACTTTCAAAAATAGAATCAAAAATTTTTGAAGGGCACTCAATAAAAAAACGTCATTAAGTTTTTTTATTGCCGTCAAACTTAATGACATTAAAAATTTTTAGATTAACATTTTTCTGCCCGTGAGTGCATGACTTTTTTGACTGCCCTCAAGATGTTTTCGTAACCCGTGCAGCGGCAAAGATGGCCGGATAATAATTTGCGTAATTCATCATCGGTATAAATCTTTCCGTTTTGTAAGAAAGACTCCGCCTCAATCATGAAGCCCGGCGAGCAAAATCCGCACTGAATAGCCGTCTCATCAACAAATGCCTGCTGAATGTCCGATAATGTTCCGTCCTCGTGAGTTAATCCCTCAAGCGTTGTGATGTTTTTGCCGTCCGCCCATATTGCAAGATAAATGCAGGAGTTAAAGCTCTCGCCGTCAATTATTACAGCGCAAGCCCCGCATTCGCCGACTTCACAGCCTTTTTTTACTGATGTAAGGCCGTAATCGTTGCGCAGCATATCCGTTAAAGATGCGCGGACATCGACCATTGCACTGCGTTTTTTGCCGTTAATCGTGCATGTTACTAATTTGTATTGAGCCATTTAGATTTCACCTCCGCACAAACGAACAGCCTCAATAAAAGCGCGTTTAGCCATTTCCGAACACAAATGAAGCCTCATATCTTTTGACGCTCGCCAGCTATCACGCGGATTTACATCTTCGAGAACTGCTTTTGAAATTCCTTCGGCAGTCTGCATTGATACGGGCGCACCGTTGAATTTTTCTTCGGCCTTATGCGCTCTGATAGGCACAGGAGCCGCAACACCGTAACCAATTCGCAAACGCTCGACGGTCTTTTTATCTGGCGATAATCGGACATTGACCGAACAGCCAGTCGTAGCGATCTCCATTGCGTTTCTCATACCGTATTTAATATAATGGCCTTTGCAATTTTCATACGATGTTTTTGGAATTAAAACGCCCGTCTGAATTTCTCCCTCGTGAATGTCAACTTTTCCAGCTCCGAGATAAAATTTCTCGATTGGCACACGCCTCACTCCTTCAGGCCCGGTTAATTCGATTATCGCGTCCCATGCCATTAAAGTGGAAGCAGAGTCCGCCGACGTTACGCCGTTGCAGGTATTTCCTCCGATTGTTCCGATTGCGCGGATTTGAGGGCCTCCGACTTTGTCAACTGCCTCACCAAGAACGTTAATATATTTTTGGATTAATTCATTTTTGGTTATATGTGAGAAAGAAGTCAGCGAGCCTATTCTCAATGTTCCGTCATCTTCCAGTTTCACGCCGCGAATTTCATCGACTCCGTAAATGCTGATAAGCTCGCAGCCTGCTAATTTGCCCTCGCGGATTTTTATCAGCACGTCAGAACCGCCCGCAATTATTACGGCTTTTGGGTGCTCCTGACGAAGTTTAATTGCCTCCGCTACTGTTTTTGCTTCGTAAATCGCTTCAACGTCATACATTACAAATCCACCTCCCTAAAATAAACCGGCTTCGGCGAATTTCTCGTAAAGCAGGTGAGGACGGATAGGAATTTCATTGAACGCTACGCCGGTCGCATTTAATACAGCGTTGCGGATTGCTGAAGCAACAGGGCACACCGGAGGCTCGCCAAGTCCTTTGGTGCCGTATGCGCTCGTGGGCTCAGGGTTCTCTACAAACTGCGCCTCTAAATGCGGGTGATCCATCATCGTTGATAATTTGTAATCCAATAAATTGCCGTTCAATAATTTGCCCGTCTTCTCGTCGTAAAGCATTTTTTCTGAAAGAGCAAAGCCGATGCCCATGCTCATTCCGCCGTGAACTTGAGCTTCAGCAAGTGCCGGATTAATCAAAGTTCCTGCGTCGTGAACGTTGACAATGTTCAATAATTTAACGTGGCACATTGGGATATCAACCTCAACCTCTGCCAAGCAGCAGCCGAACGAGTAAGCGTTGGATTTAATCTGCGATGTTTTTTCCATTGTGAGATGCTCATTTTGTTCATGGCTGTATAAAACGTGCATGGCAAGATCGCCGAGCGTCATTAAAACCCGTCCGTCAGTCGTGCGGATTATGTTGCCGTCCTTGATGTCCATTAAATACGTCTGCATTCTTGTATATCTGTACGCAACTTCAAGAAGATGTTTCTTGAAAGCCTCTGCACAACCGCGAACGCCCATTCCTGCCGTGTAAGTCTGGCGCGAAGCATAAGCACCCGTTCCGTAGGGCGTAACGTCCGTATCTTGGCATGATACAACGTGAACTTTCTCGAACGGCAAGCCTAAAGTCTCGGCGGCCATTTGTGTATATGCCGTGTCAGCTCCCTGACCGATTTCGGTCTCGCCTAATTGGACTTGAACTGAGCCGTCCTGATTCATTACCATTCGGCACGATGAAGTTTCAAGGGCTATCGGCCACACCGCCGTGTTGTACCAAAAGAACGAAACTCCCACGCCGCGTCTTATATCGCCCGTTTGATTGGCGTATTCTTTCCTCTTGCGCTCAAAGTCGATGTATTTAATTCCCTTGTCGAGCGTCTGATTAAATGTGTCGGAGTAAAGCTCATTCTTAGAGAATGCGTCAACATATCCAACGGGCATTACGGTTTTGCGTCTGTAAGCTACGGGGTCAAGATTTAATCTCGTGCAAATGTCTTCGGTGTGCGCTTCGATTGCGAAAGTAGCCTGCGGCATACCGTAACCCCTCATAGCTCCGGCAACCTGCCTATTTGTAAAAATCGTCCAGCCGTCGCCCTCAAAATTTTCGCAGGGATAAAGCTGATTGAACGAGCCCAAGCCCTTCGCGCAAATTGAATGTCCATGACTTGCGTAAGCTCCCTGATTAGAGAAACATTCAACCTTACGCGCTACTAAAGTTCCGTCCTCTTTGACCCATGAAATAAGATGATAGCGTATCGAGTGGCGGACCCTGTTGTTTGCGAATGTCTCCTCGCGCTGGCAGTCAAGTTTAACCAATCTTCCGCCGACCTGCGTTGTGAGCCAGGCGCATAAGGGTTCGTATAAAGCGTCCTGCTTGTTTCCGAAGCCTCCGCCGATGTAGGGCTTGACAAGTCTGACCCTGCCCCACTCAACGCCCAGTGCCTGACATACGCAGCGTTTTGTTATGTGCGGGATTTGTGTAGAGGAGACTATATTAATTCTCCCGTTCTCCTCCCAAGCATAGCAGATAAAATTCTCAATGTGGCAGTGCTGTACAGTCGGTGTCTCGTACCAACCCTCAACTTTAATTAAGCCGGGCTCTTTTATCGCTTCTTCGTAATTGCCTTTTTTATTTTGTGTATGGGCTAGGACGTTGTTTTTATATTTCTCGTGAATCTGCGGTGCTCCGTCCTTCATTGCCTCCTGAACGTCCAACACAAAAGGCAGAACTTCATACTCAACTTTTATTAATTTAATTGCTCTGTTGGCTGCGATATCGTCCTCAGCTACAACTGCAGCAACATCATCGCCGTAATATCTTACATGCTTCGTTAAAACGTTTCTGTCGCAAACGTCCTGATGGCTTTCTTCTGTTGACCAAGGGTGCCCGGCTGTAGGAAAGAGGAAGTCGGGAGCGTCAAAGCATGTTAAAACTTTTACAACTCCCGGAACTTTTTCGGCTTCGGAAATATCAACAGACTTAACGATAGCATGAGCAACGTTAGAGTGTTTGATTTTTGCTACGAGTGCGTGTCTGTCGCAAAGGTCTTCAGTGTATTTCGTTCTTCCTGTGGCCTTATCGTAAGCATCAACACGCTTATAACTTTTTCCTACTATCATTTTGCTTTAATCTCCATATCCTCAGGCAAAACATAGCTCAAAATCATCGCAACAACAAAAACTACAGCAACAACGTTAGCTCCAAAAACATCTTGGATAAGCTGCGGAAATATTTTCCATATGGCAACTTCTGTCGAAGCCGTGAAGCCGACTCCTACAGCAAGCGAAAGAGACGCTATAGTCATGTTGCGCTGATTAAAGCCGCAGTTTGCAATCATCTGCATGCCTGATAATAAAATCTGTCCGAACATCATAATCGTACAGCCGCCGAGAACAGCTTGAGGCAATGACGCAAAGAAATTTCCAACGACAGGGACAAGTCCGCCCAAAATCATGCAGACAGCTCCCGTCATTATTGTAAATCTGTTTACGACTTTGGTCATTGCTATTAATCCTACGTTTTGAGAGAACGACGTAACGGGAGAGCAGCCGAAAAGCGAAGAGAAAGCCGAAGCAAAACCGTCGCACGCAAGAGAGCCGGAAATTTCATCTTCGGTAATCTGCCTTCCAAGTCCTCCCATAGTCATTGCTGAAGTATCGCCGATTGTCTCAGCCGCTGACACTAAAAAGATAATGCAGACGGATAAAATCGCTCCGACGTGAAATTCAGGCTTGAACATCATGAAGTGAGGAAGCGATACGGCTCCGCCCGATAAAATTCCGCTGAAATCAACCTTGCCCATAAAAATTGAAAGAATATATCCGGCTATTAATCCTGCAAGAACCGAAAGCTGTTTCAAATATCCTTTCACCATAGCTGACCACGCAAGGCACACCACAAGCGTAAACGTTCCGATGATAAGATTTGAGGCCGAGCCGAAATCTTCAGCATAACCGCCGCCGAATGAACGTGAGCCGACCGTGAATAATGAAATTCCTATCGCCGTAACGACTGAAGCAGCGACTATGGGCTTGATGAATTTTGCCAAGTAACGCGCAAAAAGTCCTAAAATTCCCTCAAAAAGTCCGCCGACCAGCACCGCTCCGATTAAAGCAGGATAGCCGAAATTCACGGCGACCGAGCATAAAATCGTAACGAACGTAAAACTTACTCCCATAACGATAGGGAGACGCGCTCCGATGCGAAGCCCCGTGCCCGGCAAAATAATCGGGTAGAGCTGAACAAGAGTAGCAATGCCTGCGACAAACATAGCATTCTGTAACAACATTCCCGTTTGTTCCGGCGATAAGCCCGCTGCGCCCGCAATGATTGTAATCGGTGCGAGGTTTGCAACAAACATCGCAAGGACGTGCTGAAGTCCAAAGGGTATTGCCGTGCCTACAGGTACTCTGCCATTAAGCTGATAAATATTATCAACACTCACGCGATTAGAAGAACTTTCTGACATAAACGTTCCCCCTCCTGAAAAAATTTTTTTGAATAATCTGTTTGAAGTTGATTTATTTTAGCATAAAAATTTTTATTTTAATAAAAAATTTTTATTGAAATTTTGCGCTATAATTAGTCAAGAAAATTCAAAACATTATTATTAAAACGCGAGGAGCAGCGGACATGAAGCAGAAAACATTTGCGTTAAGGGGAAATATTTTCTACAGCACCGACAGCAAAAATATTAAAGCGCACGAAAAAAGTTATCTTGTCATTTCTGACGGAAAGGTCGAAGGAGTTTTTGAGACTCTGCCGGAAAAATTTTCAGGCATTGAAATTAAAGATTACGGCGAAGATTTAATAATGCCGGGCATGACGGACTTACACGTCCACGCGCCGCAGTTCCCGTTCAGGGGGCTTGGAATGGATTTAGAATTGCTTGACTGGCTGAACACTTACACGTTCCCCGAAGAAAAAAAATATAAAAATCTTGAATACGCCGGGCAGGTTTATGACGCTTTCACTGAAGCACTGACGGCAAGCCCGACGACTCGTGCAGTAATTTTCAGCTCGATTCACGTGCCCGCGACAAAAATTTTAATGGATAAATTAGAAGCGTCAGGGCTTATAACTTACGTCGGAAAAGTCAACATGGACAGAAATTCTCCTGAATATCTAACGGAGACGACGGAGCAGTCGTTAAGAGACACAGAAATTTTTATAAACGAGGCGAAAAATTACAGGCGCACCCGTCCGATTTTAACGCCGAGATTTACTCCCTCATGCTCTGACGAGTTAATGAAGGGCTTGGGAGAATTGAAGAAAAAATATAATCTTCCCGTGCAGTCGCATTTGAGCGAAAATCCTTCTGAAGTCGAATGGGTGAGGGAGCTTTGCCCGGACAGCAAAAATTACGCCGACACTTACGACAGGTACGGCCTTCTCGACGAGAAAACAATAATGGCTCACTGCGTCTTTCTCAAAGATGATGAGTTTGAGCTAATGGCGGAGCGGAAAGCCTTTATCGCTCATTGTCCGCAGTCGAACATGAATTTAGCGAGCGGTGTCGCTCCCGTGAAAAGATTTTTATTACGCGGAATTAATGTCGGTCTCGGAACTGACTTGGCCGCAGGGGCAAGCCTTTCAATGTTCAGAGCAGTTGCCGACGCTGTAGGAGTTTCAAAGCTGCGCTGGCGTTTCATTAACAACGAACAGAAGCCTTTAACTTTTAATGAAGCATTTTATATGGCGACTATGGGCGGAGGAAAATTTTTCGGCGCTGTCGGAAGTTTTCTGCCCGGCTACGAAGCTGACGTTATAGTCATGCCCGAAAGAAATTCAGGAGTGAGACGCGAACATTTACTTGAGAGACTTGAGCAGAGCATATATCTTTCAGACGAGAACGTAAAACTTACGGCAAAATATGTTAAAGGAGAAAAAATATTTTGAAGCAACTTGAAAACGATAGAAGCAAAATAATAGTAAGAACAAGCATTATAGGAATTATTACTAATGTCCTGCTCGCAGGCTTTAAGGCGGTTATAGGGTTTTTGTCAAATTCTATAGCTGTTGTGCTTGACGCGGTTAATAATCTCTCCGACGCTATGTCTTCAATAATAACAATAATAGGAGCTAAATTAGGCGCAAGACACGCCGACAAGGAGCACCCGCTCGGACACGGAAGACTTGAATACATAAGCTCAATGATCGTTGCGGCTATTGTCTTTTACGCCGGCATAACTTCACTTGTAGAGTCAATAAAAAAAATAATTTCTCCTGAAACTGCAAATTATAATTTTATTGACTTATTCATCATTGCCGTTGCGATTGCGGCTAAATTAATTTTAGGAAAATACGTTAAGACGCAGGGAGAAAAAGCAAATTCAGGAGCTCTAATCGCTTCAGGCTCTGACGCTTCTTTTGACGCTGTATTATCGGCTTCGGTCTTGGCCTCAGCAATTATATTTTTGATTTCGGGAATATCTTTAGAGGCTTATGTCGGTGTCGTCATATCCATAGTCATTATTAAAGCGAGTTTTGAAATGATGAGAGAAACTCTCAACGACTTAATCGGACACAGGACGGACGCTGAACTCAGCAAAAAAATTAAAGCCATTTTAACTCAAGAACCCGAAGTTAGAGGAGCTTATGACTTAGTTTTATTCGACTACGGGCCTAATAAAAGCTATGGAGCCGTTCATCTTGAATTACCTGACGTTATGACAGTTGATGAAGTTGATTCGCTTACAAGAAAACTTCAAGGACGTGTCTATAAAGAAACGGGCATTGTGTTGGCCGGCGTAAGCGTATATTCATACAACACTAAGAACGAACTTGCTGCGAAGATGCGCGAGGAAATTCAGAAAACTGTTTTAGCTCACGAATGGGCACTGCAGATACACGGCTTTTATCTTGAGAATAAAACAATAAGATTTGATGTTGTTTTAAGTTTTGACGTCTCACCGGAAGAGGCTTTGAATATTTTAATTCGCGACATTAAAAATTTATATCCTGATTATACGGTGCAAATTCTGTATGACATAGATATTACGGACTGATTTTTGACAAAAAAATTTCGATAAATTATTATTATTATAAAAAATAACTCTCAGAAAGGAGCACATATGGCCGATACTTCAGAAATATTGCAGGGATATGTAAAACTTACGGAATTTTTAGGGCAGGTGCTTGGCCCGGATTATGAGATAGTCTTTCATGATTTGACAGACCCTAACCACTCGATCATAGCCATTGTGAACGGACACATAAGCGGTCGTAAAGTTGGTGCGCCTTTAACTAATGTAGCTTTGTCAGTCATAAAAGATAAAGGCTATGAAAATGAGGACTATAGAGTAAACGACTACGGGCTTTCAGCTTCGGGCAGACAGCTGCGCTCGAACACGCTTTTCATTAAGCACGAGGGGAAATTAATCGGAATGTTGTGCATAAATTTTGATGACAGCCGTTATAGAGAAGCGACGGAAAAAATTATGGCACTGGCTCACCCGATGAATTTCATTGAAAACGGAATTGCAGAAAAAACGCCGTCGGAATTTGCGGCGGACATTACGGAAAAATATAACTCATCGTCCGAAGGGGTTGCGGCGGACGCTATTCAAAAAGAGCTTGAGAAAATGGGAATTTCTGCCGACAGAATGACAGCAGAAGAGCGAATGAAAGTTATCGCGGCACTTGAGGAGCAGGGAATATTTTTATTGAAGGGCGTTGTAAAAGATGTCGCGCTTGGCCTTCGTTGTTCGCAGGCCAGCGTCTACCGTTACATGTCTCAATTAAAAATCGGCGGTGTCGTTTAGTGTATCGATGTCAAAAAGTTTTTCGGGGCTCACGACGTAATAATGAACGTCTCGCGGACATTGCTTGATAATTTTCAGCGCGCCCGTGTCGCCCGAAAGTTTTAATAAATCTTTATACATTGAAGCGTCAAAAATTCCCGG
The DNA here is from genome assembly GCA_017443985.1 of Synergistaceae bacterium. GTDB lineage: Bacteria > Synergistota > Synergistia > Synergistales > Aminobacteriaceae > JAFUXM01. Next base: position 24,497 of record JAFSXR010000051.1, on the reverse strand, counting down.
ATTAGCCGGATAATTTGAAAAAGCACAGCCGCATAATTTTTTAGAGCATAAAAATTCGCGGACTAGTCCTGCTATGTCTTCGGCAGGAAAGTTCGGCATGTCGGCAGCAAAAAATAAAACAGCATTACAATTATTTTTTATTGCGGCTTCTGTTCCGTGCCTTATCGATCCTGCGATGCCTTCGAGCCTGTCGGGGTTGTCAATAATTTTTACGTCGTCATATTCTGGAATATTTCCGCCCGTCATAAAAACTTGGGAATTAATTTTATTTTTGCTCAAAATTTTTTTAGCGTTTATTAAAGCCTCAAGGCCGTATCTGAAAATTTCTTTGCCGTGAATTTTATAGAAAAGTTTATTTTTATCAGTCTCAAAGCGTTTTGACATTCCCGAAGCTAATAAAATCAAAGCAACTTTTGAGCTAGGAGTTAGGAGGCAGGAGGTAGGAAGTGATAAAAAATCATTTTTTATGAAATTAATTTTTGCGTCAGGAAAATTTTTTTTCAGCGGCCTTATATAAAATTTTTCTGCAATGAAATTAATTAACTCGTCATTCACTAAAAATTTTTCGTCAATGCCGGGAAATTTTGCAATTAATTTTTCTTTATCGAAACGCTGGCAGACTTCGCCGACAGGACGGCCAAGAGCGTTTAATCCCATGACTACAAAAATTTCATTGACGTTAGAAGGGATAACAGGCTCGTTTTCATTAGGAATTTTTATCGGGAAATGTTTTGAGCCGTCAGCCTCAACTAAAACAACGTCATAAGAAGCACAAAGCCGTGAAAAATCTTCGTCGCCCGGATAAGAAAGTTTTTCACCCTCGTCCGTTCCGGCATAAAAAATATTTTCACGGTCATGATTTTTATAAATATGTGTCGTTGTTGTGATACAGACCTTTTTATTTTCAGCGGCAAATTTTTCAGCTAAGTTTTCGATTAACGTACTTTTTCCGCCTGCACCGACGACCGCTATACAGGTAGGAGTTAGGAAGTAGGAAGTAGGAGGCAGGAGGCAGGAGTTAATTATTTTCATGAAAATGTAAAATTGCTTCTAAAACTCCGCCGGCGATTGAGAGAGCTTTATCGGATACTTTCAGATAATCGACCTCCGCGCCTCTTGGGTCAATGTCGCCGCTTTTCATGCCCTCAAAAACTTTTACGCCTGGTGCCAACATTCCGCGCAGCATTCCGTCAATCGTGCAGTATAACGGAGTATTATCAACAGTCGCAGCAATTTCTCCGGCTTTGACTATGTCGCCGATTTCCTTAACGGGAGTTATAACGCCGTCGCACGGAGCTCGTAAAACTCTTTCAACTGAATAGCCTCCGATATTTCCTGGAACGCCGGTATTTTTTATAGCCTTCGCACCTTTCTTATAAAATGCCCGGCCTAAAGTGTGTCCGCGTCTCGTTTCGATTACAGCATGGCAGTCAAGCCCGGCCGTAAAACCCGGCCCTACGCCGATTACTATCGGAGCATCGTTAATTTTTGTGCCCAAGTTCTTTTTTGCGATTATCGCGTCAATTAAAACATCAGGCGCAAGATTTTTTATGACGCTTCCGTCAGGGTCAACGAGAACGGCAACGGAATTTTTATTTGCAATTTCCAGAGCCTCACTAAAATTTTCAGCGCGGTATGCGACAATATCCTCGACAAAAGTTTTTCCCAAACGGACAGCCTCAGAGAAACTCACAGTTCTGCGGACGGTCGTCGGATTTTCGATGTCAAGCATAATAATTTTGAAGTTGGAGCGGAAGAGCCTCACTGCAATCCCGGAAGCTAAATCCCCCGCCCCTCGAATACATGCAAGCATTTTTTCAGGTAGGAATTAGGAGGTAGGAGGTAGGAGTTTTTTTGTTTTTCATTCCTAATTCCTATAATTCCTCACTTTCTATTTTTTCTTCGGACGATAAGGTGTTCCGTCCATCGGCAATTTAGAGCGAAAGACTTTATCACGCGCATAATATGCTCCTGCTGCTGCCGGTGCTGTCGGGATTGTCGCAATTTCTCCGATTCCCTTTGCTCCGTAAGCGAACGGCAGAAGCTCATCTTTTTCAACGTAAATCGCGTGAATGTTAGGAATGTCAGTGGCACGCATAAGGCCCAGCGTTCCGAATTTTGCTTTAGGAACGCAGTTATCTAACGGAAAATCTTCGGTCAAAGCGTAGCCGAGCCCCATTAAAACTCCGCCTTCAATTTGGCCTTGAATGGACGTGGGGTTGACGACTTTTCCTGAGTCATGTGCCGCGTAAACTTCGGAGACTTTGCCGTTATCGTCAAGAATTACTACATGAGTAGCAAATCCGTATGCAACATGGCTCTTGGGGTTGGGCTTGTCTGCTCCCAGCTTGTCTGTCGGGTCAAAGAACTCTTCAAAAAATTCTTGTCCTTCTAATTTTGAAATATCTCCGCCGGCTTCATCGAGAGCTTTCTTGAAAGTTACTCCGACCATTCTCACAGCCTCGCCGGTTATTAATGTCTGACGAGAGCCCGAAGTCGTCCCGGAGTCGGGGGAAGTCTCCGTGCTGCCCGGCATTAATTTCATTTTGTCGCGTGGAAGTCCTAACGTTGACTCAAGAATTTGCATGAATACAGTAGAGCAGCCCTGCCCGATGTCGCTTGCTGCTGTGTAAAGACAGACGATGCCGTCTTCGACTTTAATTTTTGCGCGTCCCTTGTCAGGAAGTCCGACACCGACTCCGGCGTTTTTCATTGCGCAGGCAATTCCGGCGTGAGATTTATTTTTTTCGTAGACATCTTTAACGGCTAACAGAGTTTCTTTTAACGCGGTGGAGCAGTCAGCGATTTGACCGTTAGGCAAAACTTTTCCGGGCTCTATTGCATTTCTGTAACGAATTTCCCACGCTGATATTCCGACTTTTTCAGCAAGCAAATTTATATTCATTTCGAGGGCAAATTCGCTCTGACATACCCCGAAGCCCCTAAAAGCTCCTGCCGGCGGATTATTAGTGTAGTAACCGTAGCCGCGAATGTCGGTATTTTGATAGCAGTACGGCCCTACGGAGTGAGTGCAGGCTCGTTCAAGAACAGGTCCGCAGAGTGAGGCATAAGCCCCCGTGTCAAAATTAATTTCGCAGTCCAAGCCCGTAAAAATTCCGTTCTCGTCGCAGCCAAGAGTGAACGTCCCGACCATCGCATGACGTTTAGGGTGAAAGTTTATACTTTCCTGACGGCTCAATTTAACTTTTACAGGGCGGTTTAATTTTACAGCGGCAAGCGCGGCCAAGTGCTGAACAGAAACATCTTCCTTGCCCCCGAAGCCTCCGCCTACTAAAGCATTTTCAACGACAACTCTTTCAGGCTCCCAGCCGAACATTATTGCGGTCTCTTTGCGCGTGTCGTAAGTGCCTTGATCCGTTGAAAGAATTTTCACGCCGTTTTTATACGGAAAAGCTACGGCACATTCAGGCTCTAAGAAGGCGTGTTCAGTGAACGGCGTTACATAAGTTTGAGTTACTACGTATTTTGAATTTTCGATGGCTTTTTTTGCGTCGCCTCTTACAACGTGCCTGCTCTGGCATAAATTACCCTTTGCGTGTGCATGAAGCTGGGGAGCGTCGGGGGCTTTTGCTTCGTCAATATTTTTTACGGGTGTTAAGACTTCATAATCAATCTTAACTAATTTCTTAGCCTCTTCGACAATTTCGCGGCTCTCTCCGACAACAAGGCATATAGCGTCGCCGACGCAGCGCGTAATATCTCCCTTAGCTATGAAAACGTCCCAGTCCTGCTGAATGTGTCCGACCTTGTTATTAGGAACGTCATCAGCCGTCAGAACGTCAACAACGCCGGGATATTTTTTAGCTTCGCTTGTGTCAATGTCAAGAATTTTTGCTCTAGGATAAGCCGAACGCACCGCCGAGCCGTGCAGCATTCCTTCCATGTAAATGTCGTCGGGATATTTTCCGTAACCTAAAACTTTTTCGCGAACATCGTTTCTGAAAGTGTGTTCTCCGACTGAAAAATTATTAGAGCGTTCAAAATTCTCGTCAATTTTTTCATCGCCGCGCAAAATTGCCGCAACTAACAAAACGGCTTCGAGAATTTTTTTATAGCCCGTGCATCTGCAAAGATTTCCGCGAATGGCTTTTTTAACGTCCTCTTCAGTGGGATTTTTATTTGTGTCTAAAAGAGCCTTCGATGCCATTATCATTCCGGGCGTACAAAAACCGCACTGCACCGCTCCGGCTTTTCCGAAGGCGTAAACGTAGGCTTCTTTCTCAAAATCCGAGAGCCCCTCGACTGTGATTAATTCTTTTCCGTCAGCCTGCTTAGTCGTCATGATACAGGCTCGAACGGGCCGACCGTCCATTAAAATCGTACAAGTTCCGCAAGCTCCCTCGCTGCAGCCGTCTTTAACAGATAACAGGCCTAAATCATCGCGCAGAAAACGGATTAATTTTTTATTTTTGTCCGTCTGAACTTCACGGCCATTGACTTTAATCGTAAAAAGCTCGCTCATAAAATCACGCTCCTTATAAAAAATTATTGCAAATTATTTACCATTTGTAATTAACAAGTTCGTCATAACGCGACAAAACTAAATTGCGCATTTTTTCAATATACGCCTTGCGCCCTTCTTCACTCATCAACGGGTGTGCTAGTGCTGTTGACATATACATTAACAGCGAAAGCGGCTCTAATTTTTTCTGAAGCCTCTCTGTTTTTTCTACATTGCCTCCGCAATAAGTTTCGATAAAAATTTTCCAAAACTCTCTCATATCGCGGTAAGTTATTCCGATGAAGCCGATGTCGTCATCAGACACTTTATAAAGGCCTGAGACCCTGCCGACAAGATTAAAAACGAAATAGTCATGAATGAGATCAATAATCGGATTTCCCATGCCCGCGTCGCCTAAATCAATGAGCATTAAATCGCCGTTAGATTCCATAATATTTTTAGGGTGGTAATCGTTGTGAACGAAATGATTTTCTTCAGGGATTGTATTGTAAATCGCGTGCATTTTTTCAATCTCATCGGGCGTAAATATTCCGTTTAATTTGTCAATCGTGTTATGCAGCAGACGCGAGGCTCTGGGCATTTGTCCTTCAGGCACTTCAATTTCATGAAGCCGTTTTAATAATAAAGCCGAAGCCTTTGCAAATTCCGGCAGTCTTTCATGATCGGCCATAATTCTTTCTGAAAGCGTCCCGGCGTTTAACATTTCGTAAATAGTTCCGTAGCTGTCGCCGCATTTAACGGTATCAAAGGCGATGGCGCAGGGTACGCCCAACAAAAATGCTTTGCGGCTTGCTTCACGTTCGGCTTCAATGCTGTCAAGAGTAGCACCGTACTTGAAAACTTTTATTATTTCATCTTTCGTTAATCGGTAAACTTTTCCGTTAGCTCCTTCGCCGATAAGTTCGCAGCCTTCTATGGAGACTTCACGCAATTTTTTATGAACGTCAAGTAATTCCGTGAAGCCCGTTACGTTAAAAATTTCGTAAAGTTCGTTTGAAGCGTTCAGAACGGGCAGAGGCTTTTTAACTTGCTTGCGTATTTTTAAGAGAACGCGCAGACCCGCCGAAGAAATATAATCAAGTTTTTCAACGTCAATTTGAATTTTTGAAGCCGCAGAATTTTTTGAGACAGCCTCTATAATCCGTGATTCAATTTCGCCGGCGTTGTTTGAGTCCAAACGTCCCTCTAAAAAAATCGTGAGGGTATTATCTTTTAATTCTACTTTCATAAAAACTTATTCCCTTTCAAGAAATTTCGATTTTAATTTTTCGATTTCGTTTTCATTTATTCCAAGTTCATGAATAATATATCCGACAGGCGAACCGTAATTTTCTTTGAGCCATGAAAGAGCATTTGTCATCATTTCTATGTTTACGGAATTTAGAACGAACATATATTTTTTAAGCTCGTCTTCTTTTATTCCGCGAGACAGAAGCATTTTGCGGTCATTTTCGATTAAACCGGCGTTAAAAATATTCGTGAGCATATAATCTTCTAAGATAATATCTTCGCTTACACCGAGTGCAGAAAGTATTAACATGGCCGCGCAGCCTGTACGGTCTTTGCCTTGCGTGCAATGGAATAATAATGAACGTCCTTCCGGCAAATTCAAGAGCTCTTTGAAAAATTCGCTGTATGCTTTTTTACCGAAATTTCCCGACAGAAAATCAATATAAATATTGTCGCTTATCATTCCGCTATTAACTGTAATTTTAAGAATTTCAAAAGGATCTTTTTCACCTGATAATATTTTTTCGAGTTTACGCATATATAACTCTTCGTCAATGACGCGCAGATTTACATATTTAACGCCTTCTATAACCGGGTCGGGCTTGGCCGCAGCTTCAAAACTCATTCTTAAATCTGCTATGACGGACAAGTTATAAATTTTCGTCAGCCGCGCTATGTCATCACTTGAAATTTTATTTAGGCTTGCAGTCCGTAACAGAACGCCGCGTTTAACTTTTCTTCCGTCGCCCGCAACATAACCGCCAAGTTCACGGGCATTGCCGATGCTTTGAAGATTAATGCTTTGATTTTTCTGTAAATCGGTATCAGCTTCACCCTTAAATGAAAAAATAAAAAGGCACATCAGCAACGATAAAATTATTACGTTATATTTCAAAATTTTTTCCTTCTTTAATTAATTATTTTTATGTTTTATTATATAAAAAGCCCGGAAAGTTTATTAAGCCCTCCGGGTTATATTTTAGAAAAATTTCTAATTATTTTCTTTTTGTTTCGGCAAAATTATATTCAGAAAAATTGCCATAATCGTAGCAACTACGACAGGACTGTTTCCGAAAATTGTAGTCGTCCACGCAGGGAATAACGCAAGAGCCTGCTTATATTGATAAATTCCCATGCCGAGAGCAACTGAAAGACCAACGATAGAACTGTTGCGGTAATCTGATTTTTCTTTGTCAATTAATCTAAGACCCGTCATTGAAATAGAAGCAAAGACAGAAATTGTTGCGCCTCCAAGCACACACAGCGGAATTGTCGTAAGCAGTGCAGAAACTTTCGGAACTATTCCGGCCGTCAATAAAATTAAAGCCGCAAGTCCAAGCACACAGCGGTTAATAACTTTTGTGGTCGTTACTATGCCGACATTCTGAGAGAAACTCGCCGTCGGAAGTCCGCCGATTAATGCCCCGAAAATATTTGCAGTGCCGTAGCCTACAATGCCGCCTTTTAATTCCTCGTCAGTCGGAAAACGATTCATAGCTCCGCTCGTTGTTGCCGTAAAATCTCCGATAGCTTGAATGGAATTTATCGCAAATAACAGACCTATTGCTATGCAGGGGGCAGCTTCAAATTTAACTCCGAAGTGAAGCGGTTTAGGGAGTGAAAAAAGCGAAGCCTCTGCAATGGGCGAAAAATCTACAATTCCGCATAAAAGAGCCGCAATGTAGCCGACTGTCATTCCGATTAAAATTGATGATAATTTTGCAATGCCTTTAGCAAAATGATTGAAAGCCGTTACTACTGCGAGGGTTAAAAGAGCAATCCCCCAGTTAAGAGGCGAACCGTAAGTCGGGCTTCCTATTCCTCCGGCCATGTAATTAACAGCAACGGGATAAAGCGACAAGCCTATAGTAAAAACCACCGTGCCCGTGATTAACGGCGGAAAAAATTTTTGTATTTTTTTAACTGAAAGTCCGACAATAATTGCGACAATTCCGCCGACAATCTGCGCTCCTAATATCGCAGGGACTCCAGAGTCAACCGCTATAGCCTGCATACTTGGAACATAGGCAAAACTAATTCCCATTATGACGGGCAATTTTGCGCCTATATGGAAGCCGTTTTTCTTCCCGATCGGAAATAGCTGCAATAAAGTTGTAAGAGCCGCGATGACTAACGCTGACTGAATTAATAAAGTGCTGTCGCTTGGACTCAAAAGAGCCATATTAGCGACGATAATAGCCGGAGCTATACAGCCCGCTATCATTGCCAAAACATGTTGAAAAGCTAAAGGGAGAGCCTCCGTGATTGAAGGCACTCCGTCAAATTCAAAAATAGATGCACGTTTCATTAAATTACTCCTTAATGATTCGTGTACCCGTATTTCCTTTCAAAGCCTCACGAGCTTTCTGAAGATGTGTGATGAGGGCTGTTCGGCCTCTGCCGGACTCGGCGAACTTAATTCCGGCCTGCACTTTCGGTAGCATTGAGCCGGGCGCAAATTCACCGTCAGCAATATATTTTTCAGCTTCTTTTATAGTTATAGTGTCAAGTCCTTTTTGATCGGGCTTGCCGAAATGAACTGCGACTTTCTCGACCGCCGTTAAAATTAAAAGCATATCCGCTTCCATGCTCTGAGCTAACAATGAAGCCGACAAATCTTTATCGATTACCGCAGGAACTCCTGCCAAGTGTTTGCCTTGAGAGATAACGGGAATACCGCCGCCTCCGCAGCAGATTACTAAATGCCCGGAGTCAGCCATTGCGCGAATAGCTTTTAACTCAATAATTTCTTGAGGCTTAGGTGAGGCAACAACACGGCGATAACCGCGCCCTGCGTCCTCTTTAACTATCCAGCCCCGTTCGCCTGCTTCCTTGAGTGCCTCGTCCTTAGCCATGAAATTTCCGATGGGCTTTGACGGAGCAGTAAAAGCCGGGTCTTCCGGGTCAACTCTTACTTGGGTAACAAGCGAAGCCATTGCCGGAGGTTCTTCACCTCTGTTCAAAAATTCTTCGCGCAGAGCGTTCTGAATATCGTAGCCGATATAAGCCTGGCTCATTGCCACGCATACAGAAAGAGGAACGGTGAAAGAATTATTATGCTGTGAGTACTCCGTCATAGCGTTGTTAATAATTCCGACCTGCGGGCCGTTGCCGTGAACTACTACGACCTGATGACCGTCATCGACTAAATCAACAATGGCCTTTGCGGTAACTTGAGCCGCTTTTAACTGTTCGGGAAGTGTATTGCCTAAGGCATTTCCGCCTAAGGCAAGCACTATTTTTTTATGTTCAGACATTAGTCAAAAATCCTTTTCGTTCCGCGCTCGTTGAGTTTCACGAGAATTTCTGCAGGGTTCGGGAATTTTTCAAGCATAATCATAGCCGCGATTACATAGGGCTTGTAGCTTGCTTGTTTGTAAAGCGGTGTCCTGTAGCGGTCAAAGACGGAGCCGTCAACTTCGCCTTCTTCGCATGACACGCCGGTGATGTCCGCCGGTAAGCAGTGAAGATATAAAGCTCTGCCGTTCTTCGTGAGCTTCATCATGTCTTCGGTGCAAGCCCAGTCTTTGTGCGTGGCGTTCTGTGCTAAAAGTTCTTTTTCAAGGGCTTTAATTCCTGCGTCGTCGCCGTTGCCGTATAAAACTGTGCGCTTCTCCATTGCCGCGAACGGTGCCCATGACTTCGGATAAACTATATCGGCATCTTTGAAAGCGTCTTTCATGTCGTTTGTGATTTTGAAATTGCTTCCGGCCGCAAAAGCCTGCTTCTTTGCAACTTCGACAACGTCGGGCATGACTTCGTAGCCTTCAGGATAAGCAAGCGTAACATCGAGTCCAAGTCTCGTGAAAAGCCCAATAACGCCCTGCGGAACTGAAAGAGGCTTGCCGTATGAAGGCGAATATGCCCAAGTCATTGCGAGTTTCTTGCCTTTTAATTTCTCAATTCCTCCGAACTCGTGAATTACGTGTAAAGCGTCAGCCATGCACTGTGTGGGGTGGTCAATGTCGCACTGTAAATTTACGAGCGTCGGACGCTGCTCCAAAATTCCGTCCCTGTAGCCTGCTTCGACAGAGTCAGCAACTTCGTGCATGTAAGCGTTGCCCTTGCCGATATACATATCGTCTCTAATTCCGATAACGTCAGCCATGAATGAAATCATGTTGGCTGTTTCGCGGACTGTCTCACCGTGAGCAACCTGTGATTTTTTCTCGTCCAAGTCCTGAACTTCGAGGCCAAGCAGATTGCAGGCACTCGCAAAAGAAAATCTCGTGCGCGTCGAATTATCTCTGAATAAAGAAATTCCAAGCCCGGAGTCAAAAACTTTTGTTGAAATGTTGCGCTCTCTTAAATTTCTCAGAGCATCGGCGACCGTCCAGACAGCTTGAATTTCATCATCAGTTTTTTCCCACGTAAGGAAAAAATCATTGTTGTACATTTTGCCGGAACGAAGCGAAGTAAGTTTGTTGATAAGTTTCTCAAATTTTGCCATCGTAAAAAAATTCCTTTCTGTATTTTTTATATGTTAACCCCCTCGCCTGCCAAAGGCAGGACGGAGGGGTTATAATTTCCTACCTAACAATAGTATTGCGGAAGTGCCGCATAGAATGCCGCGCAGGTTACGAGGTCGTTTTTCCAAGTAATTTCGTTCGGTGCGTGTGCCTGAGCTTCTGCGCCGGGCCCGAAGCCGATTACCGGAATACCGTTGCGCCCCATGATTGAAACGCCGTTCGTCGAGAACGTCCACTTATCTAAAAGCGGTCTGACTTCGCGCTCTTTGATCGTCTCTTCGTCGCCGATTCTCTTATCGCCGAATAAATCAGTGTAAGCAGCTACAGCGGCTTTGCAGACTTTGTGATCCGCCGGAAGCACCCACGTCGGGAAATAGCACTCAATGGGATAAACAAGCCCCGTATATGACGGCCTGTCATAGTGATACATTGAGACTTTTACATCATCGCCGTATTTTTTGACTGCCGGGAGGTCTCTGATTTCCTGTAAGCATGACTCCCAAGTCTCGCCGACCGTCATTCTTCTGTCGAGTGATACAGCGCAGGAGTCAGCGACTGCGCAGCGTGAAGGGGACGTGAAGAAAATTTCTGACGCTGTAACAGTTCCGCGCCCCAAAAATCTCGCTTCTTTCCATTCTGGATTGAATTTAGGATTGAGCATTTTCACGAGACCTTTAATCTCTGTTGACTCTGCGTCGCCGTTGTTGTTTAACGCACGAACATCACGGAGAATGTCGGCCATTTTATAAATTGCATTGTCGCCGCGCTCAGGTGCCGAGCCATGACAGGAAACGCCCTTAACGTCAATTCTGATTTCCATGCGTCCGCGCTGGCCGCGATAAAGTCCGCCGTCCGTAGGTTCTGAAGAGACAACAAACTCAGGTCTGATTTTGTCTTCTTTGCAGATATACTCCCAGCAAAGCCCGTCGCAGTCCTCTTCCTGAACAGTGCCGACGACCATTACTTTATATTTATCGTTGAGAAGTCCTAAGTCCTTCATGATTTTCGCGGCATAAACTGCGCTGACTGTTCCGCCGAGCTGGTCAGAAACTCCGCGCCCGCCGATTTCATGATCGTTCTCGAAACCCTCGTAGGGGTCAAAGTTCCAGTTTGCCCTGTTCCCGATTCCTACTGTGTCAATATGGCCGTCAAAAGCAATGAGCGTTGAGCCCTTGCCCATGAAGCCCATGACGTTGCCTTGAGGGTCAACTCTGACTTCATCGAAGCCTACTTTTTCCATTTCAGCCTTGATTGTTGCAACGTGAGCGGCTTCGCCTGCAGACTCGCCGGGATTTTTCACAATTGCGCGCAAAAATGCCGTCATGTCGGCGCGGTAACCTTCAGCCGCGTCCTTAATCTTTTTTAATTCTTCCTGAGTCAACTTTCCCATTTTAATTTCTTTACTCCCTTTTATTAAATTTAAGTTAGAAGGTCTTTTAACTCCTGCCTCCTAACTCCTAATTCCTACCTGTTACCTGTTACCTGTCTTTCGCTTCCCAGATAATATTCTTCCAGCGTCCAGGGTCGGTGTCGCCTTCAGTTGAAAATAACAGGACTTTTGAATTTTTATCCAGCTTTAATTTTTCGCGAAGCTCTTTATATTCGTCGTCCTTCATGATTGTCGCCAATGCTCCGAACGGCGCGGCTCCTGACTCGCCTGACGTAACCTGAGTATCGCCCTTCAAAGGCGCGGCCAACATTCTCATACCGCGAGCGGCTACTGAATCTTCAACGGCCAAGAAAGCTGTAACATGATTTTTCAGAATGTCCCATGAAGTTATATTAGGCTCTCCGCAGGCAAGCCCGGCCATAATCGTATCCATATCGCCGTCAACGATGCGCGGCTTTCCGTCTCCTGCCACTGCTCCTTTATAGAGACACGCGGCTGCTTCAGCTTCAACAACGACCATGACGGGCGGATTGTCCTTGTAAAGGTTTGAGAAGTAACCGACTACGCCTCCGGCAAGCGAACCGACTCCGGCCTGAACAAAAACATGCGTCGGACGTTCTCCGAACTGTTCGCCGGCTTCAGAGGCCATTGTCCCGTAACCCTGCATGATCCACGCCGGGATTTTTTCGTAGCCTTCCCAAGCCGTATCCTGAACGACTACGCCGTGTTCCGTCTCGCTTGCAAGTTTCGCGGCCTGCCTGACGCACTCGTCATAATTAACGTCAGAAATCCAAGCCTTTGCGTTTTCGGCTTTAATGTTATTTAATCTCGTCTCCGTTGAGCCCTTAGGCATAATGATAACGGCTTTCTGTCCGAGCTGGTTGGCTGCCCAAGCAACTCCGCGCCCGTGATTCCCGTCAGTAGCGGAAAAGAACGTAGCTGAACCGAATTTCTTTTTTAATTCTTCGCTCTTGAGAACTTTATATGGAAGTTCAGAAACATCTGTGCCTGTCTCGTCGGCAATGTAGCGCGCTATCGCGTAGGAACCTCCGAGAACTTTGAAAGCGTTAAGGCCGAAACGCCACGACTCGTCTTTAATCTTGACTTCATTCAAGCCGAGATACTCTGCCATTTTCGCAAGGTTAGTCAGCGGCGTTACGCTATATTGAGGAAAACTCTCGTGAAATTTTCTTGCCTTTGCGACTTCATTAACCGACATAATCGGAAGATTTTTATCTTCAGTCTTAGGCATGTTATTCATAACCCATTTTATTTCTTGAGGCATTTTGCTTCCCCTTTTTATAAAAATTTTTAGATTGTTGTGAATTTAAGTAAATAGAATTATAAAGGCTTTAATAAAAAAAGCAATAATAAATTTTTATTGCAATAAGATTTTTTTTATTATAAAATTATTCCACTCACACTTAAGCAAAAATTAAAAGGGGGTAACTGTATGCTAATCGTAGGAAATGGCAAGGTCATTACTCGCAATTCAGCTCAGCCTTTTATAGAGAACGGAGCTGTAGTTCTTGACGGCAATAAAATTCTCGAAGTCGGAGATGCAAGCCTCAAAGAAAAATACAGCGGCGCAGAGTTCATTGACGCTCACGGCGGAATAATTATGCCTGCGTTCATTAACGCTCATGAGCATATTTATTCAGCAATGGCTCGCGGACTTTCAATTAAAGGCTATAACCCGAAAGGTTTTCTTGAAATTCTTGACGGGCAGTGGTGGAACATCGACAGACATCTTGATAATAAGCTGACGAAGCTCTCAGCTCTTGAGACTTATATCGAGTGCATTAAGAACGGAGTTACAACGATTTTTGATCACCATGCAAGTTTCGGAGAAATTCACGGCTCTTTATTTGCTATTGAAGAGGCCGCAAAAGAGACGGGCATAAGAAGCTGTCTGTGCTATGAAATTTCTGACAGGGACGGCGAAGAAAAAGCAAAGGCCGCCGTTAAAGAAAACGTAGATTTTGCGAAACACGCTCTCGCTGATGATTCGGGAATGATTGCAGGAATGATGGGTATGCACGCAAGTTTTACAATTTCTGATAAGACTATGGAGCTTTGCAGACAGGAGAAGCCAAAGGAAGTAGGCTATCACATTCACGTTGCCGAAGGAATTTTAGATCTTCATGAATGTCTCAAGAAACATTCAAAAAGAATTGTCGATAGGCTTTACGATTGGGACATACTCGGCGAAAAAACTCTCTTGGCCCACTGCATATATGTAAATCCTCACGAGATAGATTTAATAAAAGACACGAACACAATGACCGTTCATAACCCGGAGTCGAACATGGGCAACGCCTGCGGCTGTCCCCCCACAATGGAGCTTGTTCACAAGGGAATAGTTACGGGGCTCGGCACTGACGGCTACACCCACGATATGATCGAGTCGTGGAAGGTCGCTAACATTCTTCATAAACATCATCTCTGCGATCCTAACGCGGCATGGGGCGAAGTTCCCGAAATGCTTTTCAAGCACAACGCCACGATCGCAAGCCGTTACTTCAAAAATAAATTAGGCGTTCTTGAGAAGGGCGCGTCTGCTGACGTAATCATTACGGACTACGTTGCCCCGACACCGTTAAGCGAAAATAACATCAACGGCCATATTTTATTCGGCATGAACGGACGCTCGGTCATAACGACAATAGCGAACGGAAAAGTTTTAATGAAGGACAGAGTTTTACAGAACATTGACGAAGAAGCAGCAATGGCTCATATCCGCGAGGGGGCGGAGAAACTCTGGAAGAGCATTAACGGATAAAAAATAAAAGGGGGTAAAACTTTAATGAGCGACATAATGAAACCAATTGCTTTTTCCGGCTTAATGGAAAGAGTTTTAGAGGAGCATAAGAAAGGCTCATGCTTCGGCGTAAGAAAATGTTACAAGGCTGACCCGGCAAAATCTTTTACGATTTTCGGGCGCAAACTTGAAACTCAAATAGGCCCTGCGGCAGGCCCTAACACACAGCTTGCTCAAAATATCGTAGCGTCTTATTACGGCGGTTCAAGATTTTTCGAGCTCAAGACCGTTCAGAAAATGGACGGGCGCGAATTAGCCGCATGTGTTAATAAGCCGTGCATCTTGGCCGAAGACGAGTGCTATAACTGCGAATGGTCAACGGAGCTGACAGTCCAGCAGGCTTATGAAGAATACGTCAAAGCATGGTTTATTCTGAGCGTAATCTCAAAAGAATGGGGCTTGGGTTCGCCGGACGGCTTTCAATTTAATATTTCAGTAGGCTATGATCTCGAAGGCATTAAGGGCGAGAAGGTCAACACTTTCATCGATAATATTATGCACGCAGAAAACACGCCGATCTTTAAAGAGTGCAAAGCGTGGCTGAAAGAAAATCTCAAAAGATTTTCAAACATTACCGAAGCCGACATTGACGCGATAAGAAGCGATATAGTTAATTCTGTTACTGTGTCAACGCTGCACGGCTGCCCTCCACAGGAAATTGAAGCGATCGCCGCGTATTTATTAACCGAAAAAGGCCTTTACACTTTTGTTAAATGCAACCCGACTTTATTGGGCTATGAAGAAGCAAGAAAAACCCTTAACGACATGGGCTACGATTATATTCAGTTCACTGACGTTCATTTTAAGGGCGACCTGCAATACTCTGACGCTATACCGATGTTGACGCGCCTGCAAAAACTTGCTGACGAAAAAAATCTTGAGTTCGGCGTAAAAATCACAAACACTTTCCCCGTTGACGTTACGCGAAACGAATTGCCTTCGTCTGAAATGTACATGTCCGGAAAATCTTTGTATCCGCTTTCATTGAGAGTGGCTCGCAACCTTTCAAGAGATTTCAACGGAAAATTGAGAATAGCTTTCTCCGGCGGCTGTGATTTCTTTAATATTGATAGGGTCATCGGCACAGGAATTTGGCCGGTTACAATGGCGACAACGATATTAAAGCCGGGCGGCTATGAAAGGCTTGTGCAAATGGCCGACATGCTGACGCAAAATAATCCAAAGAAGTGGGACGGAATTAACGTAGCTGCTCTCGAAAATCTTGCGGAAGCGGCCAAGACTGATAAACATCACGTCAAGCCTATTAAGCCTCTGCCGAAGAGAAAATCAGAAAATAAAGTTCCGCTCGTTGACTGCTTCACCGCGCCCTGCTCTGACAGATGCCCTATACATCAGGATATTACGCTTTACGGACAGCTCGTGGGCTATGAAAAATATGAAGAGGCTCTGCGCGTAATTCTTACGAAAAATCCGCTGCCCTTCATCACGGGAAATATCTGCACTCATATCTGCCAGACTGCCTGCACGCGAAATCACTACGAAACGCCCGTACAGATCCGCAACAATAAATTAATTGCGGCTCGAAAAGCATTCGACTCTGTTATTAAGGAATTGAAGCCCGGAAAATCCAACGGCAAAAAAATTATTATCGTCGGAGCAGGTCCGGCAGGTATAGCGGCGGCGTTCTTCTTGGGGAGAGCCGGTGCTGACGTTACTGTCTATGACGAGAATGAATTTGCCGGAGGAGTTATTCAAAATGTAATTCCTGCGTTCAGAATTTCGAGCGATGAAATTCAAAAGGACGTTAAATTAGCCGAAGCGGTCGGAGCAAAATTTGTCCTCAAGAAAAAAATTGAGAACATCAAAGAATTAAAAGCTGACGCGATTATTCTTGCAATAGGAGCGCACAAAAACACGCCGTTGAAATTAAAGAACGGAAGCGCGGTTAATGCCCTCGAATTTTTAACGGACTTCAAGAAAAATGACGGCCATTTGAAAATCGGTGAGAATGTCGCTGTCGTTGGAGGCGGTAACACCGCTATGGACACTGCACGCGCCGCGAAACGCACTGACGGAGTTAAAAACGTCTATCTTGTTTACAGAAGGACAAGACGTTACATGCCTGCCGACGAAGAAGAATTGAATGACGCAATAAATGACGGCGTAATCTTCAAAGAACTCTTGGCTCCCGTGAGTCTTGAGAACGGCAAATTAATTTGTCATAAAATGGAACTCGCCGCGCCTGACGAGAGCGGACGCAGAAGCGTTAAAGAACTTGACGAAGTTGTCGAAGTTCCTTGCGACACAGTGATAGCTTCAATCGGCGAAAAAATTGACGCGAATTTCTACACCGCAAACGGAATTGAAACTGACGAAAAAGGCAATCCGAAATTAAATCCCGACACCTGCGAGACTTCATTAAAAGGAGTTTACGCTGTCGGCGACGGCGCGTTCGGTGCTTCGGTTGTTGTTAGGGCGATCGCTGACGCTCAAAAAGCCTGCTCGGATATTTTGGGCTATGAAATTGCGAAAGAGCAGAGACCTTCGCTCGCTGACGAAATTATTTACGCAAAGCGCGGAATTTTGGAAGAGGCTCCGGCCTGCGGAACTGCCGACAAACGCTGCCTGACGTGCGATTTAATCTGCGAGAACTGCGTTGAGGTCTGCCCGAACAGAGCAAACATATCAATAAAAATTCCTGGACGCAAAAATCAAATTATTCACGTCGATCAAATGTGCAACGAGTGCGGAAACTGCACGGTATTTTGTCCTTATGACTCGTCGCCGTATAAAGACAAGTTCACGCTCTTTGAATGTGAAGAGGACATGAACGACTCGACGAATGACGGTTTTGCTTTTGTTGCTGACGGTCAGGCGGTAGTGAGAGTCAAGGGCGCGAAATGCAGCTACAAAGTCGGCGGAAAGAATATTGATGCCGGGCTTGCGGACATTATCGACACGGTTTACCGCGACTATAAATATTTAATCTAGTTAGGAGTTAGCCTGCCCGACGCAGGCGGGGAATGAGGGGTTAGGAGTTAAAAAATTCCTCATTCCTTATTAATATGAATATCATGAAATTAATTAAAAACGGAAAAATAGTAACGTCCTCCGAAATTTTTACGGGGGATATATTAATCGAAGGCGAAAAAATAAAATCTGTCGTTAAGGGCGGATTAAAAGACATTCCCGAAAATATTGAACTCATTGACGCAACGGGCAAATTAATTTTTCCGGGCTTCATTGACGCTCACACTCATTTTGATTTACACGTGGCCGGAACTGTTACGTGCGACGATTTTTATTCGGGCACTAGGGCGGCGGTTTCGGGAGGCACTACAACGATTATTGACTTCGGAACTCAATATCACGGCGAAACTTTAGAAGAGGGCCTGCAAAACTGGTTCAAAAAAGCTGAAGCCGGAGTGTCCTGCGATTACGGCATTCACATGTCAATAACGGACTGGAACGAAAAAATTTCAGACGAGTGCCAAAGAATGATGGACGAGGGCGTAACGACTTTCAAGCTCTACATGACCTACGACACAAAATTAAATGACAAGACTATTTTTCAAGTCTTAAAGAGATTAAAAGAAGTCGGAGGGATTACGGGCGTTCACTGCGAGAATGACGGATTAATCGCGGCTTTGCAGGAAGAATATAAAAGTTGCGGCGGCGATGTATCGTGCCATTATAAAACCCGACCGGCGGCGGCTGAAGCTGAAGCGATCGGAAGGCTTTTGCATTTTGCTGAAGTTGCCGACGCTCCTGTCATTGACGTTCATTTAACATGCGAAGAAGGCTTGAACGAAATCCGCGCTGCTCGTGCAAGAGGCCAAGCCGTTTACGCTGAAACATGTCCGCAGTATTTGACTATGACGCGGGAATTATATGACTTGCCCGGCTTTGAGGGAGCGCGTTATGTAATTTCGCCTCCTTTGCGCGAAAAAAGCGACTGTGAGGCACTTTGGAAGGCACTTGCTGACGGAGAAATTCAAACAGTCTCGACGGATCACTGCGCTTTCACATTAAAGCAAAAGGAATTAGGGAAAAATGATTTCAGAAAAATTCCCGGCGGTATGCCCGGCGTTGAAACTCGCGGCGAAGTAATTTATTCCGAAGGCGTAGCGAAAAAAAGAATAACGCTTGAAAAAATGTGCAAAGTCCTTTGCGAAAATCCTGCGAAGCTCTACGGGCTTTACCCTCGAAAGGGAATTATAAGCGAAGGCTCTGACGCTGACATTGTAATATTAAATCCTGAACGCTCGAAAATAATCACAGCTTCTGAACAAGTTTCTAAATGCGATTACGCGCCTCTCGAAGGAATGAAAATTAACGGCGTGATTGAAAAAGTTTTCCTGCGCGGTGAATTAGTTGCCGAAGAGGGAAAAGTCATAAAAGAAAACTGCGGAAAATTTCTAAAGAGAAAAAAATTTTTATCATGAGGTGTCGAGAAAAAAATCGCGACTATAATTTTTGAATCAGCTCTGTGAATTTTTACGAGGGCAAGAAATTTTTGAGATTTTTGTAGTGGCAAATGTAGTGGTAAAAAATTTTTCTTCTGTGAATTTTATAATCTTAAGCAAAATATTTTAGCATAAAAATTTTATAACAAAAAGGACTCGCTTCTCGGCGAGTCTTTTATATTTATAAGCGAAGCGGTCAAATCCGCATTAATTTTCTTCTGGAGCCGGTGAACGACCCCGAAATAAAAAACAAAATCCGCTCTTTTATGCAATTTTTAAGATAAAATCAAATTATTTTTTCTACGGTTTTTTCTACGGTCAACTACACGCCAATCGCCGCAAGTTCCCTGACATAAATTTCCGTATTTCCAAGCAAATTTTCACCTTGTGGCTCTGGAATTTCCCAACCGTCTTTCAACCACATTTCAAAGTAATCCCTTTTCACGAGTTCGAGTTTTGCTCTTGCTTCGGGATAAGTATCACCGTGAGCGCAAACAGCCATTTCTCCTAAGAGTGGGATAGACAAAAAAATTCCGCCTCCGTCATCTTCAGATAATTCCTCTAATTTAATTTCGTAAGGAAGCGACATGTAATAATCTAAATTTTTCATTGCAACTCCTTTTTTTCTTTGTTTTTTCTTCTTTCTAATTGTTTTATACTCTCTTGCGGTGTAGGAAGATCTTCGGGCATAGTATTTCCAAATTCCTTGATAATGTCTCTAATTTTTTTACCAACAGCAAAATGCGTAGCGTTAGCATCTTGTTTTGTATGAATGCCATCGTGTATTAACTTTGCCTCCGTTTGAGTTGCCCTGAAAAGATTCGCCGCTAATTCTTCGCTTCCCATATGGTCAAGAATATCCTGAGACTTTTTTAGACCTTTCCGTTTATGGATATCCTGTTTCGTCAATCCGCCATATAAGCCACGATAGCCAGAGTTTTGAAATATCGCGTAATCTATTGGCTCGACTACACCAGCTTGTTTCGCTGCTGATGCAAGACCTTTATTATGTTCTTTAATCTCTTGGCGAAGTTGCAAACGACGATTATCTTCCAATTCCTGACGACGAGTCTGAATGGCAAAGTAACTGTGGCCGAGAGCAACAGCTTCTTTTCTGGGATCGGCACTCTGGACTATTAAGTAGCAGGCATAACGAGATAAAAGCGTCGTTTTGATTTGCCGTTCCGCTCCTTTAGGAAGTTTTATCATTTCGGTGACGTCAACGAAATGATCAGACACAGTCTGCGAGCTATTTTCGCACGCTTTTTTAGCACTCTCAATGACATTTTCAAAATTACGATAATCAACATAATCCAAGACTAGAGCAAGTTCTCTACTACTCCAATATTCATGACCGTCATCATCAAAATGCTTTATTTCTTCGAAAATATTATTTATATTCGCCATAAAATATTCCTTTCAATCGTTGAGCCCACGCCAGCTGTCTAAAATTTTCTGTATTCATTCGTCTTTACTAATTTCATTTATAGTCATCAGCTCTCGACAACATGCCGCCGTGTACCCAGTACGTACAATCTTCTGTCACATTTAACTTCATTAACTCACTATGAAGTTCTTTAGGCGACCTGTCCCAATTAAACTTTTCGCCCATTGCCCTATTCATAAACAACTTAGCAACAAATTCTTCATTACTTTTGCCGTTTTATTTACGACCCCGAAATAAAACGGCAAAATCCGCTCTTTTATGCAATTTTTAAGATAAAATCAAATTATTTTTTCTACGGCCAAAAATTTTAATTTTTATAAACATTTTTACGATGCCCAACTCTTACAACTTCAATTACAAGCACGTCATCACGGAGCAAACAAACTATGCGATAATCCCCTACTCTATAACGCCAACGGCCAGCGTATTCACCCTTCATTGCTTTGCCGTACTGACGTGGAGCCTCAGCAGCCCGTTTATCCATATATTTCGTGATTCTTAATGCAATGTCGCTAGGTAATTTTTTAAGTTGTTCACGAGCAGTTTTTGTGTACTCAACTTTCCAAGCCAAGATATTTTTTCACTTCCGCTGAACTATAAAGGCACGAGTCATCCATTCCCTCTTTTGAGAAAAATTCGTGCGTGTTTTGACAATCGTCTACATATTCTTCAAGCAAGCGAAGTGTTAATTCGCTTGGCGTTTCATGACTTTTCCCTGCCCAAAAATTTACCTGTCGTTCAAGTTCGGGCGATAATTCTATTTGTACGGTCATTTTTTTCTCTCCCCTTTTTACTAAAAACTTAAAATGTACTGTACGGATCAAAAAGCCCAAAGTGCGATGCAAGTAAATACATATGCTTACATGGTTTCATTCTTTTCTGAAAATCAGGACAACTACAATTTAAGAGAGAAGCTACGTATTCACCTCCCCTGCGCCCCTTAATTAACGCAACCCCTTGCTCAGCGTCAAGCATTTTCACTAAACTACAATCTTTCAATGCGCGTTCCCAACGTTGCCGTTGAGAGGGCTTCGTATGTTCAAGCTCCCACTTTTCCCATATTCGCTCCAAATTTTCTTTGCTCTTCTTATTGACGTTATCAACTTGTTGAAAAGATTCTTTTATACTTGACTTTTTGTTTTCTTCTGATACTCCCAATATTCTGGTGTTTGCTTGATGTTCACTCATAACAGCAGGGCGTGCCGCTAAAATATTTAGCCACGATATGACAGGAATAAAAGTTACATACAGCCATAACTTAAATCCTAAAAATCTAAAGGATTTTCGCTTAGCTATTATTGCTGGGTACATTCCTAAAAGAGAAAATATACCCAGCATAACGAGGACTTTTGCAAGATCTTCTGGTGATTTAGCAACTTTTATTCCTGTCATAAAAAAAGACACCGTGAAAAATCCCACGAAAACATGTGCTATCAAGTTAAAAAATTTTAAGATAATCATCTTTATTTTTCGTTGCTCTTATTCATTACAATACGGCTACTTTCGCCGTTCTTGAAGCTATTGCAGCAGCTATATTATTCATTATGTTATATCCCTGCTCAGTGGGCGGCAATTCTAAACGTTCGCCGTCTCGTTCATAAATTAACATTCCCTTACTGCTTTTTGTAGTTGAACTAGGCATTTTTTTCTGTATTACTTCAACATCGTTTTCTTCCATGAGTTCAGAAATTGAAACTCCTAACGCTTTTGAAAGTTTCATGAGAGCGTCAGCATCGGGAGATCGCTCGCCTAATTCCCATCTCCTTAAAGTATTCTCATGCACGCCGACGATATCGGCTAATTCAGCCTGTGAAAAACGTCCTTTTCTAAAATTCTTAATCCTTTCTCCCAGCGTCATGATTTTCATCTCCTTATCTAATGTTTTATAAATTCTACCCATTTAGGTACTTTTTTACCAGTGCTAAAAAGTTTTATTTTTCTACCTATTTAGCTTTTTATGTTGACAACACGCCGAACGGGTTGTAAAATTATCAATCATAAAAAGTTGGAGGTGAGAATATGTTTTTAAGAGAGCTTCGAGAAAAGCAAGGCATGACCCAAGAAAAACTCGCAGAAAAAGTAGGCTGCCACGAAAATACCATACGTCGTTGGGAACTAGGACAAAGAGAACCAAAAATTAGCGATATTAAAAAACTTTGCGAGGCTCTCGGCTGTTCAGAAGCAGACCTTCTTAACGATAGGGATAAACAGGAATTTGAAGTAAAAATTTTAGTGGGGGTGAAAACTTTGCCAAACGTAGCAGGAATTGAAATTACGGATAACTCTTTCTTTTATGGTGTCGATGACGAAAAACCGCAGATTCACATTGGGGGAATGATTAATATTGGAACGCCGCAAGAACGCGAAGAGTCGCTGAAAAAAATCATCGCAAGTTTTCAAAAGGCTTGCTGGATGTTCGACCATAAGGACGAGGCAGAAGCTCAGATACCTGATTTTAATGCGACTGTCAGTGCAATTCAGCCGGCTTAGGGAGGAACGAAAATGGCCACAATTTCTGTAAGGTATACGACCAATGAGGAAATGAAAACTGGTAGCTATGAAGTCAAAATTTTTGCAGGATTTGATGAAAATCCAGTAAAAATTTTGAAAGATGCTCTGGTTAGAGTAGAAGCCTCACTCCAGAGCATACCGGATTCACAACGTCATTATTCCAAATATGGCGATGTTACCAAATGCGACTGATTGCGTCATTGAAAGAGCGGCAGATACGTTGAACCACAACGGACATTTCATCCTCTAACTGCGTAAGGTTTGTTATTTCATGAGAACCTTCGTCAGCTAAATTTCCTTCGAGGATATCTCCGCGTTCAACATCATAGCCTCCGAGCAGTTCAATAAGCGCAAATTCCCCGTTTTCGAGGTGTGCGACAACTGCTGCGGGGGTTGCGGCTAACACAATGCCACGCATAAAAATCACCTCCTTATCACTAGGAGATTGAATAAGTTTAACAGAATAGGAGAATAAAATGACACGTTATTCAAGTATCAAAGAAATTAAAGTTCTTAGCGACCCCGACAGAGTTAATGAATTGCTCAAGGACTGGTGGGAACTTCTTGAAATTTATAAGTCTGAAGACGGAATTATGTTCGTTCTTGGGCGCAGTTTCTATAAGTCAATCGGCGAATTTCGCGGCGACTATGCTTTTGAAGGGACGGTCTGACTATGAACAATGAAATGTCGGCAATTTTTTCACGCATAAGAATCGCACAGCAAAAATTCAACGAGGCACGGCGTGAACTTGATGAAGCCGTAGATATGTTCCTGAATTACAGAGAAGAACAACCTGTACAAACAATGCCGATTTTGCAGTCTGAAACCGATAAATTCCTAACAGTTCAACAGGTTTGCGATTTACTTCAAATTTCGGATAGCACTTTTTACGAGCATCTTCGTTTAGGTCTGTTGCCTCCGGGAATTTCTGTCGGGCCGAGATCTAAACGATGGCGGATGTCTGACATAAGGGCATGGCAGGAAAAAAAGCAAAATGGCACTACCGTTAATGTCATTATTCCCGAATCTGTTAAGCGCAGAGGCCGCCCGTCAAAGATACGGAGGAAGGAGGAATTTTACAGTGTCTAAGGCAAAATTTTTTACTCACAAGGAACGTCTTGCAATGACGCGAAAAAATTCGGGACTTTTGCAGGAAGTTCGGGACGGGGAAAATTTACCGCCTGCGTATCCGGGAGCTGAAGAAGTCAACGAGAAAATTCTTGATGATGAAAATCATTGCCCCGTTTGCGGAGCTGAATTAATTCATCAGGGCGGTTGCGTTGAATGCCCGAATAAATGCTGGAGCAAATGCGGTTAATTTTTGAAAATTTGAAAGGAGAAAAAATCATGTCATTAAAAAACGAAATGCCCAACCTTTTCAGGAAGGGACATTCCATTCACAGACGGAATCATCTTGCAGTGAACACCGTCAGTGAACGTGCGTATTCTATCAGATACGGGGAGAAAAGCGCAACTCTTAAAAACTCCCCGAAGTTTCAAACCGTCTCACAAAGGCGCGTATTTTCGGAGGTTCGGTCATGAAAAATTTTACGCCGGAATTAATCGAAGAAATGCGCATTGCCTTAATCAATGCGGTTGAAGCCCTCAGAGCTACAGAACTTTTCATGTGCGGTCAGGGGCTTGAAACGGACGACTTAAACAAAATTGTCAGAACCATAGATGAACTACTCGACAGGGTAGACGAGGCACGGGAGATT
>JAFSXR010000050.1 GCA_017443985.1 Synergistaceae bacterium | reverse complement strand
TTATTTTTATTTTTATTAATTTCTTCCGGCTGGTCAAAAGTAATATTTAGATTAAATTCTCCGTCAGACTCGTAATCAAAACGCCGCGATAAAGCCCTCAAAATATTTCCTTTCATTTTTGCTAACATGTCGTAGGCTTTCTTGTTGTCAACCGCTACCGAAATTTCATTTATGCCGAGATTATAAGGCATTGAATGTCGGGCAAGCGCAGGACTGACCACACTCGCCCATGATTTTTTTATAGATTCGAGAATTTCCACGCGCCTTGCAGCTTCGGGGAATAAAAATTCTGCGTTAATAAAAAATTTTTCGTCCTCATTAAGCATTTTTTATTTTTCTTTGTTTTTAATTCGTTCGCTGCGTGAAAGAATTACCGAAATTAACTGCACGTCCGCAGGAGTTACTCCGGAAATTCTCAAAGCGTGGCCAAGCGAGTCGGGTCTGAAGTGTTTTAATTTCTGTAGGCTCTCGGCTCTCAAGCCGACGACATCATCATAATTAAAATCTTCAGGAATTTTTGCGCCGTCGAGATTTTTCATTTTTTCAGCGACTCTTGCTTCCCTTTCAAGATAGCCGGTGTAGCGTAGTTCTGTCTCTATATGAGCAATTTCTTCGGAAGTTAAATTTTTTTCGCTCGGCGAAATTTTTGATATAAGCTCGTAATTAACTCCGCGATGCTTCAAAAAATCCGCAAGCGTCATAGTGTCCGCTAAAATTTCTGATTGATATTCTTCGCAGAGTTCTTTTATTTTTTCTGACGGCGAAATTTTTTGAGATTTTAACCGCGAAATTTCTTGATCTTCGTTATTAAATCTTTTTTCTAAAAATTTCCATTTAGCGTCATCAATCAATCCTGCCCTGCGTCCGTAGCTTGAAAGCCTGTGAGCAACATTGTCCCACCGCAATAATAATCTATGCTCGCATCGGCTCGTCAACATTCTGTAGGGTTCATCGGTGCTTTTAGTTGTTAAGTCGTCAACGAGAACGCCCAAGTAGCCCTCATCGCGTCCCAAAATCAACGGATCTTTCTCAAGAACATACATAGCCGCGTTAATTCCTGCTAAGAGTCCCTGAGCGGCGGCCTCTTCATAGCCTGATGTCCCGTTGACCTGCCCTGCGCAGAAAAATCCGGGAATATTTTTATTTTCGAGAATGTGTTTCAACTGATCCGGCAGCAAATAAACATATTCAATTCCGTAGCCGGGTTTTATTATTTTTGCGTGCTCGCAGCCCGGCAATGAGTGAATCATTTTAACTTGAACGTCATAGGGCAGACTTGTTGAAAAATTCTGCACGTAAACTTCATTCGTATTTAATGACACCGGCTCAAAAACTATAGGGTGCGTGATATGGTCGGGGAAGCGCAGAAATTTATCCTCTATCGAAGGACAGTAGCGCGGCCCGTGCGCTTTGACATCGCCCGTAACGAGCGGAGAACGCTTTATATTTTGCGATAAAATTTCGTAAGTTTCTTCCGTCGTCCGCGAAAAATAACATGCATATTTTGACGGGTCATAAATTTTTCCTTCGCCCCATAAATCAAAACACAGCGGCTCTCTTTCAGATAACTGCGGCACAGCCCGTGATAAATCTATCGTGTTAATATTTAATCGTGGTGTCGTGTCAGTTCTCATTAGGCCGGTTTTAATTCCTAAATTTTCAAGAGATTTCGGGAGGCTTTCGGAATTATTCTGCCCCATCGGCCCGGACTTGAAAGACTTATCGCCGATAAAGACTCGCCCGTTCAAATAAACTCCTCCGCATAAAACTATAGCTTTAGCGTCATACTTTGCCCCGTGCCGCGTGAGAACGCCGGAAATTTTCCCGTTTGAAGTTAAAATTTCGACAGCCTCGTCCTGATTAATTTCTAGATTTTCTTGAGTCGTTAATAATTTTCTGTAGTAAGTCCCATAAAGTCCCGGATCGCATTGCGCACGCAAGGCTCTGACTGCCGCGCCTTTTGAAGTGTTCAGCCAGCGTATCATTAACGTTGAAGCGTCCGCCGCACGTGCTTGCTCTCCCCCTAACGCGCTAACCTCGCGGACTAAATGACCCTTAGCCGGACCGCCTATTGAAGGGTTGCACGGCATTAGCGCGGTATTATCGACGCTTAAATTTAACATCAAAGTTTTACAGCCTGCCCGCGAACTTGCGAGAGCCGCTTCACAGCCGGCATGGCCTCCGCCGATTACGATAACGTCATAAAAATCATAAAACAGAAAAAATCCCCTCCTTCAGTTTCTCTTAATTATAAACTCGCATGTGTAAAAGCAGCTATAAAAAAACCGCCGGACTCCCGACGGCTTTTTTATTTCTAAAAATTTTCTATTCCTTAAAAATATCTTTGCTCTGAATAAATTTTTCTCTCTTCTTAAAATCTTTTTGCTTACGGTTAGGTCCGCTCCAGTTGCGTCTGTCCTCCGATCCTTCTCTGACTTTAGGCTCGGTCTTTGGCCTAAACGCATCAGAGCCTGTTCCTGCAGGAATTAAATGCCCTATTATGACATTTTCTTTCAAACCGATCAGCGGATCAAGCTCGCCTTTAACTGCTGCACCGGCTAAGACTTGGGCCGTCTGTTGGAACGAAGCAGCACTCAAGAAACTATCGGTGGCCAGTGCTGCTTTAGTGATGCCGTGAATAAAAGGCTTGCACTCGGGGAGCTCGCGCAGCTTCTGAATGTAAGTATATTCACGTATCATATGGCAGACTTCCATTCTTGATGTCGCTGCCCTGATATAAATATCAACAGGATTTTCGGCCATAAGTTCCTCGATAATTTTTCCTTTGAGTTCAAGTCCGCCATGAAATTTAGGCAAGGGCTCTGGAATTTCTTCGGGCTCTTCCGATTCCTTCGTTTCTTCGGATTCTCTAGTCTCTTCTGATGTTTCTGTTGCGGCTTCGGAATTTTCAGGTGCCTCCGGATTTTCTGCAGGAGCTTCAGTCTGTTCAGTTTGTTCAGTCTGTTCGCTTGGGATTTCCTGATTTTCGCTGTCCTTGACATATGTAGCTTCAGTTTCTGCTTCAGTTTCTTCTGTTTCTGTCTCCGCAGCAGCCTCCTCTAAAATTTCCGGCTCCTGGATTTCCGGGAAAACAGCTTTAACGAGAATTTTATTTCTAAGTTTAGGCGCGATAGCCTTCGTCATGATTTCAATGCGTCTTAAAATGATTGTGGCTTCGCCGTCTTCAACTTCTATTTCTTCGATGCTTCCGTCTGCTATTGATGCAATGACTTCTTCGCTGACATAGCGGCCTGTTGCCTCGCCGTCTTCATAAATTTCTCTGTCAAGCAAATCTTTATCCATTAGGAATTTTTTAACGGCTTCGGCCACGTTTATACGCTCAACGGAACTCCAGACCTTTATGTCCCTCATGCCGCTGCTGACTATTTTTTCCGCGTAATTATTATCAATGAAAGTGTCATGAGGCACAACTATTTTGCTTCCTACAAAAAGGTCTTCTGCGCACCATTTTACGTTCGTAATGGCGACCAGCAAGTCCCTGTCCCTGACACGAATAATCGAAGGCGGCATTGCCGTAATGCGTTTCAATTCGATAGGGCCGAGCTTAGTTCCTTTACTCATGTTGCCTTTGAGCATTTTTACAGCGCGTACAAGTCTCATTCCGAGAAGTTTTTTTCTAAAAGCTGTCTTTCCGACCATAACGTCAACTTCAATGCCTTGATGTTCAACAGTGAACATTTTTACGCTGACGCCGGGTGTTAATAATTTTTTGAGCGTCTCTTTAGTGAGAGGCTGACCGACAGTTTCAACAATGCCCTCTTCGGGATTGTCAACAGCTAAAAGAGTATCTCCTACAAATCTCTGCACGGCATTGTTAGTCCGGTTGTGGTTGTCCTGCCTAATCTCTTTTTCGATTTTTTTGACATCATCTTCCCAGACCATATCGCCCGCGACAAAATTAGTGTCGCCTTCTTCAATAACTTTGACCTTGTTGAGCGGCGCAACTTTTCGCAAAATAACTTCAATGTGTTTATTATTAATGCTGACACCCTGAGAGTTATAGACGTTTTGAATTTCATCGACTAACATTCTCTGCACCGCGTCAATCCCGCTGACTTCGAGTAATTGCTGGGGGTCTATGCTTCCTTCGGTGAGAGCCGTAAGTTTTTCGACTTCCATGCCGATCTCAATTCCCTCTTTGATTTCCTGACCTGAAGGGATTGCATGAGTGAGCGTATTGCCCTCGTCGTCCTCTACAATTACTTTGCGCTTGCCTTCGGTAACTATATCTTTTATATGACCGTCGAGCCCTGCAAGGATACAAACCTTTCTCGGCCTTCTTACTTCAAACAACTGCTCAATTCTGGGAAGACCCTGCGTAATATCTTCAGCCGAACGGACTCCGCCCGTATGGAACGTTCTCATTGTGAGCTGGGTGCCGGGTTCGCCGATCGACTGAGCCGCAACAACTCCGACGGCCTCGCCGATAGGAACAAGTTTACGCGATGATAAGTCATGACCGTAGCACTTCTGGCACACGCCTTTTTTCAAGTCGCACGCAAGGGGGCTTCGTACCCACACTTCATCAAAGCCGGCAGCTTCGATTTTTTTCGCTATGGCTTCCGTGATAATCTCTCCGGATTTGACAAAAACTTCTTCGTCTTTTTCAATGTCATTCAAGGCAGTACGTCCGGCAATTCTTTCAGCTATGCCGATCATTACTTTTCCTTCGCTCAAAAGAGGCTGAATACAAATTCCCTTCTGAGTTCCGCAGTCGTGTGCCGTGATGATTAAATCCTGAGCAACATCAACAAGCCTTCGCGTTAAATAACCTGATTTTGCCGTTCTTAATGCAGTGTCCGCAAGTCCTTTTCTTGCGCCGTGAGTCGAAATGAAATACTCAAGCATATTCATTCCCTCGCGGAAATTCGCCGTAATCGGGTAGTCAATCGTCTTTCCGGTCGGGTCGGCCATAAGACCTCTAATGCCGGCCATCTGTCCCATTTGCCCTAACGAACCTCGCGCTCCGCTTTCAACCATCATTCGGACGGGGTTATCAAGGCTCATATGCTCTTTGATTTTTTCGGCTATATTGCGCGTCGCATCTCCCCATAGCTTGCTTTTCTGGTCTAAATATTCGTCATGAGTCAATAAACCCATTTCGTAATTTTCTTTTGCTATGTCGTCTTCGGCCTGAGTCTCCTGCGTGATTATTGCTTTTTCGTCAGGTATTCTGACTGCCTGAACACCGAAACTAATTCCGCTTCTGGCCGCCCAGTGATAGCCGAGCGATTTAATTTGGTCAAGCATTTCGACAACGCCGGGACGGTCAACTTTATCGTAAGCGTCATCAAGCAGTTTTCCTATTTTCTTTTTGCCGAGCTGTTCATTAACAAAGCGCAGGGTCTCCGCGATTTTGTCATTGAACATTACACGGCC
>JAFSXR010000001.1 GCA_017443985.1 Synergistaceae bacterium | reverse complement strand
CTTTATTCGGATTGACCGGGACAACCTCTCTCAACGCAAAATCAGCGCGGTTAATGTCGTCATTAGTCGGCTTCATCGGAGCTTCATCAAGATTATTTAACGGAAGGTATGATAAAACTTTGCGGACCTGAGCAAAACATTCGGCCTCGTCCTTAGCTTCAAAGTGAGCTACTCCGCTGATGTTATTATGAGCCGTCGCTCCTCCGAGTTCCTCGCCCGTTACTTCCTCGCCTGTTACAGCTTTAATAACTTCAGGGCCGGTGATGTGCATGACGCTTTCTTTATCGACCATGAAAATAAAATCAGTAAGTGCAGGGCTGTAAACCGCGCCGCCTGCCGTTGGTCCCATTATGACCGAAAATTGAGGGATTACTCCGCTCGCTAAAGTGTTGCGCTTGAAAATTTTTCCGTAGCCGTTCAGAGCATCGACCGCCTCCTGTATTCTTGCGCCGCCGCTGTCGTTGATGCCGATCACGGGGCAGCCCATCTGCATAGCCATGTCCATAACTTTGCAAATTTTATCGGCGTGCTTCTCTCCTAAAGACCCTCCAAAGACCGTGAAGTCCTGACTGAAAACAAAAACTTTTCTCCCTTCAATAGTTCCCCAGCCTGTAACAACACCATCGCCTAAAATTTTTCTTTCATCAAGTCCGAAATTATTGCAGCGATGAGTTACAAACTCGTCAATCTCTACGAATGAATTAGGATCAAGCAGCTGCGCTATACGTTCGCGTGCAGTTCCCTTGCCTTTGGACTTCTGTTTTTCAACGGCTTCATTTCCGCCGCCTGCGAGAGCCTTTGAGCGTTTCTCTTCGAGTTCCGCGCAAAGCTCCTCAATCGTACGAAATCCCATATTCGTTAAGCTCCTCCTTTTTGTGTTTATGTTAAGCTCGATAAATTTTAGAATTTAGAATATCATAGAAATTAATTCAGCGCAAAAAAATAACTCCCCGAAAAATTCAGAGAGTTAAGTATTTTTTTAACTCCTAACTATTTTTCAGCCTTCTGTTAATTTCCTCGAACTCAAGCCGCATGACTTCACTCTCAAAAATTTTCAGCTCCGGCATTGACAGATTGCCGTCAAGCGCGTCAAACAATGACAGCCCGGAATGAATGAGACCGCGCAATTCTCCAGAGCTCCTGACAGTTCTGTATGTGTTCTCCGCTAAATCGCGGTTGAGCTTCAGATTTTTAATTGCGGTCATCGTGCTTTCACGCTGTGAATTTAATAATTTTCCGTAAAGATTAGCGACCTGTATCGTCATTTCGTTTGATTTAGCGTTGGCCGCAAAAGATTTTCTCTGCTCGGCACTGTAGGCTTTTTGATTGCTTCTTGAAAGAGCCTCTCTCTTCAAATTTTGAGCCTCAGCGATTATTAAATTTAATTTCGGTTTATACTCGCCGTCAATTTTTTTGACAAGCTCCTCTTGAGTGTGAATTAATAAGTCATTCAGCACTAAATACATTCCCGTATACCTGCGCGTTATTTCGAGGCTGTTCGTCTCGTTTTGAGAAAGTGCTTCGAGTTTCGTTACGACGCTCTTAACGTTTGAAAATATTACCGTGTTTTTCAGCAGGTCGTCCCCCGTTACAGAGTTTAATAAAATTTCCGTCTGCTTCCCGTCGAGCTCAAGCCCGATATTTTTCAAGGCTGAAGCTAAATTTTCGTTAATCTCCTTCAATCTTTCCTCGCCGTTTTTAATTTCGTTCTCAAGCTCGGAAATTTTTTTGTCGGCCTTGTCCTTCGTCATTCTCCAGAAAGCGTAAGAACTTTCCGGCGCGTTGATCCTTTTGTTGCGGAGTTCGTCAAGCTCAATTCTCTGCGATGAAAGTTTTTCGCGCAGCTCTCCGGCCTCGCGTCTCATGTCTCCGGCCTCGCCGTTCACTAAAATTTTCATGGCTGAATCAAGCAGTGCATTGATTTTTCTTGCGTTGCTCTGCTGGTCCTCTTTGAAGGGCAGCCATGAATTTTTCGGAAGGCTGTCGTTTTTGTCCCTCAGCTTGAGAGCGTCCGTAAGATTTCCCGTCAGGCTGTCCCAGTCCGATGCTAAATGCTGAGGCAAAATTTCATCTGAAGCTGTGTTGTCTTTCTTCTCTTTGCCGAACAGGCCGGAAATGTATTCGCCTACGCCGTCAAGATTAATTTGAAAGTAGCTCGTCCAGTCCGACGCATACGCGCCGCCGCAAAGCATAAAAACTAAAACTAACCCTGCAAAAATTTTTCTGCTCATAAAAATCACTTCTCCTCCCTGAAAATTTTTACTGCCATTAATAATTTCGTCCATGATTAATTAATTTTATATTTATAATAAAAAAAATATGTGAAGATTTTGTGTGCCGCTAAAAAATTTCATAGTTATTATAAAATATTTTGCAAAGTTAAAAGGAGTATGAAAAATTTTTATGAAAGTTACGATCTTAACGAACGGGCCCGGAGAATTATGGGGCTGGGTTCGGCCTGTTGTTTCAGAACTTAGAAAGAGAGGCCACATGATTTCTTTATGGCTTCTTCCGTGCCAGTTTGCGTCCGGGCATGAGAGGCAGGCAGCGTCCTTTTTGGGCGTTGATAAACTTGAAGGACCTTCAGGAGCCGCTCGGACATGGCGGGAAATTGAACACGAGAACACCGACAAAATTATTCAGCTCGGCGGAGATGTTATGTTCGGGCTTAGAATGGCAAGGTCAGCAAAAGTTGCTTTAACTGTTTATTCATACAGAGCCGTAAAAAAAATTCCCGGCGCGAAAATTCTCGTTGCTTATCCGTCGCAGGCGAACGGCGTTGAGGGCGTTGAAGCTATCGGCGATTTAGTCAAAGACTCTTTGAACATGGATATAACGCCCACAGGAGATATTCAATGGGATTGGCCGAAAGCTGAAAATTCTCCGAGAGTTTTATTTTTACCGGGCAGCCGTCCTGCGATACGTTCAGCGGCTCTTAAATGGCTTTGCGAATTAATTGAAGCGTTGCGCAAAAAAATTCCTGATGTTCGTGTGAGGACTTTATTCTCTCAGTTTATGCCCGAAAGTGAATTTCAAAAGTGGCGTGAGGCCGGACTTGAGCCTGTTCGCGCCGGAGCAGGAATAGCTATGAGAAATGCCGATTACGCTTTGACACAGCCCGGCACAAATAATTTTGAGCTTATGCACTGCGGACTTCCGGGACTTGTTGCCGCTCCTGAAAAATTTTTGAAGTTTGTACCAGTTTCGGGAGCGTTGGGAATTTTAGCAAACCTTCCGCTGATCGGTTTGAAGCTGCGGAAAATCGGAGCTATGAGAATTATTGACCGCTGGAACGGTTTTATTTCGCTTCCAAACAGAACGGCAAATAAAAAAATTCTCAGCGAACTTTACGGAAATGTTACGCCTAAGGACGCGGCAGAAGTTATTTTCAATGATTTAAGCAGCCCGGAAAAATTAACAAATATTCGCAGCGAGTTATTAAATATGTCGGGAGAAAGCGGTGCGGCTTCAAGACTTTGCGATATTGCCCTAAATTGGGGGGGGTACTAAGCTATGAATAAAAAAAATTCTTCCCCGATTAAATTTCTTTTTGGATATACGAAAAAAAATTCGCTTAAATTATTTCTGGCAGTTTTATTTATGTTCGCATCATCGGGCTTGAATATACTTCCGCCGTATTTATTCAAGAGCATCGTTGACGACGTTTTAATCTCAAAAAATATTTTTATGCTGAATTTAATTTGCATCTCCGTTGTAATAATTTTCGGATTAAAAGCCGTTACTACATATTTTCAGCGTTATTTTATGAATGTTGCGGGCCAGTCCGTAGTAATGGAAATACGAATAGATTTATATGACCATATGCAGCGAATGAGCCTGAAAAAAATTTATGCTTCAAGAATAGGCGAGTTAATGAGCCGCATAACGGGCGACGCGGCAATTTTGCAGAACATCGTTACGGGAACATTTATAGATTTAATGTTTAACCTCGTAACTTTTTTCGGCATGTTTGCATTTATTTTATATATCAACTGGAAATTAACATGCTTAATAATTTTAGTTCTGCCTGTTGTAGCGTTTTTGCTTTCATTCGCGGCAAAAAAATTACGCAGGGCCGGGCACAACGTACAAGAACATTTAGCGGACATCACAGCGACGGCGCAGGAAGCTTTTTCGGCGATCAGGGTTGTGCGCTCGTTCGCTACGGAAGATGAAGAGCTTGAAAGATTTACCAAAGCCAACAAAGAAAATTACAGAGCGTTATTGCAGGCCGTCTCCGTTCAGGGAATTTTAGCCGGAGTTATTGAAGTATTTTTGATATTTGCTCTTGCTGTTGTATTTTGGTTCGGCGGTCAAAGCGTCATCAGCGGAACATTAACACCGGGCGAGTTAATATCATTCACGGGCTATATAGCTTTCATGGTCCAGCCTATACGAAGCATTATGAACGAAATGGGAACGCTTCAGACCGGATTAGCTTCAGCCGAACGAATTGCGGAAATGCTGAAGATCCCCGTTGAAGACTCAAGCTCCAATGCCGGCATAACAGCCAAAAAAATTTCAGGCGATATAAAATTTGAGCACGTATATTTTAGCTATGAAAAAGATCAGGAAGTTTTGAAAGATATAAATCTCGAAATAAAAGCCGGTGAAAAAGTTGCCTTCGTAGGCTCAACGGGCGCAGGAAAGTCAACGCTTGCTGACTTAATACCAAGATTTTATGAGCCTCAGTCAGGAAGAATTTTAATTGACGATTACGACATAAAAGAATTTAATCTCAAAGAATTGCGCCGTCAGATTGGCATTGTACCTCAAGAATGTGTTTTAATGCGCGGCACGATAGCTTTTAATATAGCATACGGATTGAAAGATATTGACATCAAAAAAATTATAGAAGCCGCCGAAATTGCAGATATTCGCGAATTTATCGAGAGCCTTCCTGATAAATATGATACTGAAGTAGGCGAACGCGGAGTTACTTTATCAGGGGGACAGCGTCAAAGGGTTGCAATAGCACGCGCTGTAATCAGAGACCCAAGAATTTTAATCTTAGATGAGGCTACAAGCTCTCTTGACACGGCTGTTGAGCGGCAGGTACAAAAAGCCATGAACCAGGCCATGAGAGGACGAACGTCATTAATTATAGCTCACAGGCTTTCAACGATACGCGAGGCCGACAGAATTTTAGTATTAAAAGACGGAAATTTCATTCAATCCGGCACGCACGATGAATTAATAAAATCAGGCGGACTTTACGCTGACTTATGGAGAATGCAGTATGGGGACATTGCTTAATAATTATATGCTGTACGTGAAAGGGAAAAAAAATAATTTTGTAATCAATTCCATTTTTACTC
The DNA here is from genome assembly GCA_017443985.1 of Synergistaceae bacterium. Classification (GTDB taxonomy): domain Bacteria; phylum Synergistota; class Synergistia; order Synergistales; family Aminobacteriaceae; genus JAFUXM01. The sequence continues at coordinate 15,687 of JAFSXR010000001.1, read as the reverse complement.
CGTTTTCCTGGCTTATCGGCGCGGTAACTTCAATCATAGATTTTTTTTATATTCACGGCTTTTTGAAAACTGAAGAGCCGCCCCTGCCTTTAATCAGCGTTGGAAATTTGACTTACGGAGGCACAAATAAAACGCCTTTCGTGAGAATGTTAGCTGAATACGCGGCTTCAAAAAATATCAAGGTCGGCATAGTTACACGCGGATATTCGGGAAAATCCAATGAAGTTTTAATAATTCAAAACGGTCAGGGAGAACGCGCAGTAACAGGCGACGAACCGCTATTATTATCAAAAAAATTGCCAAATATACCAGTCGCTGTTGCACGGCGCAGAATGGACGGAATTAACGTGCTTAAATCTCAAGGCGTTGAGCTTGTCATAGCCGATGACGCTTTTCAGCACAGAAGCATGACGCGAGATGCTGATATAGTTTTGATTGACTCTGTGTGCCCTTTTGGTTCAGGAAAATTAATCCCGGCAGGAATGCTGCGCGAAAAAATTTCGGCCCTAAAGCGCGCTGACATTGTAGTTTTAACAAAATCGAAAAGAATACCGCAGGAAGAACTTGAAAAATTAAAAGCCATTGTCAGCGAATATATTGCGCCCGAAAAAATTTTTACGTCCGAAATTAATTATGACGGCTGGATTTTATTTAATAATCTCGACGAGCCGAAAGCTAATTCAAAAGTTTTTGCTTTCTCTGCTATCGGAAGCCCGGAAAGTTTTATTTATACCTTGAAAGAGCTCGGCTTGAATGTAGCAGGCTCCGCGATGTTCCGGGACCATCATAATTATTCGCAGAAGGATTTAGATAATTTATATTCCCAAGCAAGAAAATTACACGCAGATTATATTACATGCACAGAAAAAGATTTGTACAATATGCCTAAAGAGTTAGGAGTTAGGAGTGAGGAGTTAGGAGTTAAAGATATTCCGCTGATCATTCCAAAAGTCAAGGCAGCTGTTAATGAAAGCAAAGAATTTTTTGATGCGTTGTCAAGAACTCTTCAGCCCAAGATTGTAATAGCTTCAAATGGCTACGGCGAGGACGCTATAGGCGTTATACTTGCAAAAAAGTTCCGCGAAAAATTGCCGAACTCAAAAATTTTTGCGTTCCCTTTAGTGGGCAGGGGAGACGCTTACGTAAAAGAAGGCTTTGAAATAAAGTCTGCGCCGTCTGTAACTCCTTCGGGAGGCGTGTTGAAATACAGCCTCAAAGATTTATTCGGAGACATGAGAGCAGGACTGTTAAAGCACGTCCGGGCACAGCTTCACGACTGGAAAAAAATTGCGTCAAAAATTAAAACTCCTATTTGTGTCGGCGATGTTTATTTAATTCTTCATACCCTTTGGGGATCCGGCATGAGGCCGATGTTCGCCGCGACTGCCAAGACAGTATATTTAAGCGGACACTGGCGGCTTGAAAGATTTTTGATTAATAAATTTACTCTCAGAACGTGGACAAGGGACGCTAAAAGCGCGGAGCAGCTCGGTAATAAGGCAATATATTCGGGAAGTCCGATAATGGATCTGCTGCACGAAAACACAGATAAAAATTTGTATGAACGCGGAGAATTTATTTTGCTTCTGCCGGGAAGCCGTGCCCGTGCTAATAACGACGTTAAATTACTGCTTGACGCTGTCGAACTCATGAGGGCTTCAGGCGAAAATTTTTTTAGAATGATTTTAGCTCCGACTCTGGATTATGAAAAATTTTTCGAGTCCTGCGCGTCTTACGGCTGGGAAAAAAATTCAGACGCTTTAACAAAAAATAATATCTCTATCGATTTAAGTTACGACAGCATCGCAAAATCAGTGAACTGCGTGAAAATTCTTTTGGGTCTCGGCGGCACTGCTAATCAATTATGCGCAGGGCTCGGCATTCCTGTAATTTCGATTGATGAGAAGGGCAAGAGAGTGCAAAAAAAATTGCTGGGCGACGCTGAAATTTTAGTGCCTCCGACTTCGCAGGCATTAGCTGAATGTGCGCTGAAGGTCTTGGGCGATAAAAAACTTTATGACTTTATGAGCAGTGCAGGCCGTGAAAGAATGGGAAGTCCGGGCGCGCTCGACGACATTGTAAATTTTTCATGCGATCGTCTTGGCTGGGGCATGAAAGAAAAAATTTATAGATTGCTCCGACAATAAAAAAATAAAAATTCGGAAAGAAAATTTTTTTGAGGCTTCACGAAAAAAAATCGTGATTCTATTTTTTTAATCTGCTCTGTAAAATTTTGCGGACAGTAAAAATTTTTGAAGTTTTTGTAAGTGTAAAAGTAGTTGCAAAAATTTCCTCTCTTAAAAATTTTTTCAAACCGGGATAAAAATATTTTAGCACAAAATTTTTATCGACGGCCCTCTTTTAATTTTTGTCATATAATTTAACTTCATTTAATTTTATTCTTAATTCAGGAGAAAAAAATGCTTCACAGATTAATGACTCTGGCTTTAATAATTTTTTTGTTCATTGAGCACGGCCCTTTAACATCAGAAAGAGCCAAGTACGGTATCGCTGCCGGCGATCCATTTGTCCATGAAATTGCACTGACTTTTGATGACGGACCGAGAGAGCACGGCATGCAGGAGCTTAACACAGTTTTAATTAATAACGGCGTACACGCTACTTTTTTTCTCGTCGGCAAGTTCGCGGACCGCTATTCAAATATTACGCTAATGCTCCATGATGCCGGGCATGAACTCGAAAATCATTCTTTCACGCACCCGCGCTTATATAAATTATGGGTCGAAAAAATTATGAGGGAGGCAGAACGCTGCGATGAAGTTTTTGAGAGCCTCTCAATAAAGAAAACCGCCTTCCTTCGTCCGCCCGGCGGAGGCTTCAACATGAAAATTTTTAACGCTATGAGGCGAATGAATAAGAAGCTCGGACTTTGGAGCTTAAACACCGCAGACTATACCGGCAGGCCGTCTGAAGAAATAGTCCGCCTCGTCCTCAGCAGCGTACGCAACGGCGATGTTATTTTAATGCACTCAGGCACGCCGAATACTGTTGAAGCACTGCCGGAAATTATCCAGAAATTAAAAGAACGCGGATTTACTTTTGTGAGGCTCGATGAGCTTTATTTTAGAGGGAGGAGTTAGGAGTTCATGCTATGCCAAAAATTCTTTGAGAATAAAGACAACTGCAAGCGCAATCATCAAGAATGAAACGTCCTTAAATTTTCCGGTTAGGATTTTAATTATGACGTATGAGACGATAGCGAACTCGATACCGACAGAAATACTATAGGCCAGCGGCATCATGAAGAAGCCAAGCAGCGAAGGAATAAACTCCGTCCAGTCATCATAATTCAAGTCGCGCAGACTGACCATCATATAAACTCCGACGATTATTAACGCCGGCGCGGTTGCGTAGCCCGGCACCATTCCGATTAACGGCGTGAAGAACAGAGCAGCAAGGAAAAGCAGAGCCGTTGTAACTGCGGTAAGTCCCGTGCGTCCGCCCTGAGCAACACCGGCAGAGCTTTCTACGTATGATGTAACAGTCGAAGTTCCCATAGCGGCTCCGGCCATTGTTCCGATTGCGTCAGCCAGTAACGCGCCCTTTGCTCTCGGAAGATTTCCGTTTTCGTCAAGCAGTCCGCTTCTGTTGCAGACTCCTACAAGAGTCCCAAGCGTGTCAAAGAAGTCAACAAAGAAGAATGTGAACACGATAATCCAAAACTCCGGCGTTTTAATTAATGAAAAGTCGAACTTGAAAAGCAGCGGAGCAACAGAAGGAGGCTCGGAAACAAACGTCTCAGGAACTTCGACAAGGCCAAGCCCGGCAGCCGCCGCAGTTACGAGAACGATCCCGATTAATAACGCGCCTTGAACGTTGAGAGCAGTTAAGACCGACATTATAAATAATCCGCCGAGTGCCAGCATCATGGGCATATTATTTTTAATGCTTCCAAGTCCCAGCAGCGTAGCAGGATTATCGACGACTATTCCAGCACTCTGAAGGCCGATAAAAGCAATAAATAATCCTATGCCTGCGGAAATTCCGATTTTTAGGGATTTAGGAATGCCGTTCATTATTGCCTCACGAATATTAGTGAGAGTCAAAACAGCAAATATCGCTCCGTCAACGAAGACAGCGGCAAGTGCCATCTGCCACGTAACCGGCGCACCGTTGACCTGCATCGTTAGGACAACGCTGAAAGTGAAGAAAGCGTTTAATCCCATGCCGGGCGCGAGTGCTATGGGGTAATTAGCCATGAATGCCATCAAAAACGTGGCCAAAGCCGCTGAGAAACACGTCGCAGCAATTAGCGCGTTTTTATCCATTCCGGCCTTACTCAAAATATCCGGGTTGACGAAAATAATATACGACATCGTTACAAAAGTCGTAATCCCTGCGAGAATTTCAGTTGTTACGGTACTGCCCGTCTCGCGTATTTTGAACATCTAGCATCACACTCCATAAGAATTAAATTTTTCATAATTATCTCATAAGATTTTTTTTTTGCCTCCTAACTCCTAACTAAAAAATATGGTATATTAATAAAATATTTTTTTTAGGAGGAGTTTCGTTTTGAATATCATGCGTTTCTTCGGCTTTGACGGCGAAGACGATTACGACGACAGCGACGACTACATCGAAGAAAGAAAAAAGAGAAAATCCGGGCGCGGTTCGCGTTCATCGGGCGATTCAAATTCCGCCGGAAAATTAATAATATATAACTACAGAAGCGAAACGCTGAGCACGGATAAAATACACCTGCGCGAGGAATTTAATAAGGGCGCAATGATACTTGTAGACCTTCACGAATTAAATCAGCGTCAATATGAGGAAGAGGGCAAGGCTTTTATAACTTTTATGAACGGCGTTGCGTTTGCCCGCGACGGGGTTACGACGTTCATTGAGCCTGCTCAGTATCTTTTTACGCCGGGACAGGGCATGTGTGAAGTGTGGCCTGAGGGGAGCGACAAGGAATGAGCGAGTTATTAACGGCGAAGGACGTTGAAGTCAAAGCCTTCAAAAAAGTAAAATTCGGCGGCTATTATATTCCAGATGTCGAGGATTTTTTGAATCAGGTTGCCGATGACATAGAAGCCTACACAATGCAGCTGGACGAAAAAGAGGCACGTATACGCGAGCTCGAAGCATTTGTCAAGAAGCAGGAGGCCATGACTGACGCTATAAAAGACGCTTTAATTCAGGCCCGCAAAGCTGCTAAGGACATGGAAGAACAGGCGAAGGTCAACACCGAGAAAATAATCGCCGAAGCAAAAGCTGAAGCTGCTCAGTATATCAAGGACGCTGAAGGAAGCGTTCAGGCACGTATCAGCGAAGCCGACAAGAAAGCCGCTGAAGTTCTGGCACAAGCTCAAAATAAAGCCTCAGAGCTCGTTCACTCGAAAGAAAATATCGAGCAGGAACTTGAAAGTTCCCGGCAGCAGGCACGCAATGAAGCCGATGAAATTCTGAATCATGCCAGAGCAGAAGCAAAAAGACTCATGACCGACGCGGAAAGAGAAGTAGAAAATTACGAGAATCAAATAAAATTTTTGAGTCTCCAGAAACAGCAGTTTGTTAAAAATACAGTGTCTCTGCTCTTCGATTTCGGCCGCATTATGGACAAAGCCCAGCAGGAAATTGACGACGAAATGGGAGCAATTCCGAATGACCTCGAAAATAACGGAGGCTCAGAAACAAGCGCAGGCGCGTGAAAAATTTTTCAGCTTCCTCCTAAAAAGGCCGTGTACTTTCAAGCAGGCTGAGGAATATTTGTCTCGCTGTGAAATTTCTGACAAAGCAAAAGAATTTCTACTCACCGAAGCCGAAAATATGGACTTAATCAATGACTTAGTCTACGCAAAATTATTCGTAGACGGTCATTTGTCTTGGGGCAATGCAAAAATAATTTACGAACTTTCAAGCAAGGGAATATCGCGCGAAAAAATCAACGAAGCCCTCGAAGAAGCTCAGGACGAAAGCTCAAGAGCTTATGAAGTTTCAAAGGGCTGGGTAAATCTTGGCCTCGATCAGAGAAAAATTATAAACAGGCTTTTAAGTCGGGGCTTTTCACTCAAGGCCGCGAGATCCGTTTTTGAAGATTAAAAATTAATTTCATCTATCTTACTTTTAATTAGGCTTTCTATAAGTTTTGCACACGCTTGACAAAAAAAATTTCTTGTTATAAGTTTGTAGCGTCAAATGATTTTTTAATAACGGAGGTTTTTTATCATGTCAAAAATTTTAATCGTCTATGTAACGACGACGGGCAACACTGAGAAAATGGCGAATGCTATCGCCGACGGAGCAAAGGGAGCAGGAGCTGATGTAACACTGAAAACTGTCGCTGACGCTTCAGTCGCGGAGCTTGCAGATTATGATGTTGTTGCGTTCGGTTCGCCGGCAATGGGCGCGGAAGTTATCGAAGAAGCTGAAATGGAACCGTTCTTCAGTGAGGCCGCAGGAAGTTTGAAGGGTAAAAAAGTTGCTGTATTCGGCTCATATGATTGGGGCGACGGCGAGTGGCTGAGAACGTGGGAAGAAAGATGCAAAGAAGCCGGCGCGGTCATTGCTGCTGAAGGACTGAAAGCGCACCTTGAACCTGATGATGACGCTATAGCCGAGTGCAAAGCCTTCGGAGCAAAATTAGCGTAAGCCGTAAGAAAATTTTTCTCCCCCTTGAAAGTTATTTAACCTTCGAGGGGAGATTTTTTGTCTGCCTCCGATAAATTGTCATGTGAACTACCGCCACTTATAGAAGCTGGTGTAGTCTTCCCAACCCAAAGCGGGATTGCATTTTACTGGGATAAGTTTCTTAGGCTGTGTTTTTTATGAGGCGAACCCTTCCCTACGCTCCATAGGTACTGTTACCTTACGGGCAACTTTTGAAAACCTCATGCTATTATAAATCTACGCAATTCATCTCCCGCTTTAGAAGCGGAAGTATTCTTGCGAATTACTATAAAAATCAGGAGGCAAAATGAGCGTAAATTTTGAAAGCGTCGTGAATTTTATACGGGCAAAAGATAAAAATATTAATGTCTGTGTAAAAAATCAGGACGATTTTTATAAAATAATTTCAGATGTAATTTCGGACAGCCGCGACGTAAAGGCCGGGACGTTGTTCGCGTGTATTAAGGGCGAAAATTCCGACGGTCATAACTTCGTGAAAACGGCTGAAGCTAAAGGCGCGTGTGCGTTGTTATGCGAGCGTGAAGTTGATTCGGACCTGCCGCAGATAATTGTCAAGCGCGTCAGAGATTTTTTAGGCGAGGCCGCTGCTCTCGTTTATGACAATCCCGCAGAAAAATTATTAATGGTCGGGGTTACGGGCACGAACGGAAAGACTACGACGACGTATATAATACGAAGCATTTTACAGGCTGCCGGAATACGCGCAGGACTCTTGGGAACTATCATCGAGAGCGACGGAATTAACGAAAAAGAAGCCGACCGGACAACGCCGGAAAGCTGTGTAGTGCAAAGGCAGTTAGCCTCAATGGTAAAAAATAAATGCGGTGCCTGTGTCATGGAAACTTCCTCGCATGGGCTTTACTTGGGAAGAATTAAAGGTGCTCTGTACGATGTGCCTGTCTTTACGAATTTATATCCTGAGCATTTAGATTTTCATATTGACATGGAAAATTATTTTGCCGCAAAAAAATTGCTTTTCAAAAATTACACGAAAAAAAATTTTATGGGTGCGGCAAATTTTGATGACCCTTACGGAAAAAGATTATTGTCTGAATTTCCTAAAAATCTTCGCGGTTTCGGACTTAACGAAGAAGCAGGCTCACGGGCTTTCAACATTAAAACAACTCTAAACGGAACGGAGCTTGAAATTTTTACGGAGGGATTTGAGCCGCTGAAACTTCACAGTCCTTTAGTCGGCGGTTTCAACGTCATGAATACTTTGTGCGCTGTTACTGCGATGCGCGGGCGCGTTGATGACGAAGCAATTATTAAAGGCGTTGCGAATGTTCCTCAAGTTCCCGGACGTTTAGAAAGAATTGACCTTCCGAACGGTGCGCGCTGTTTTATAGATTTTGCCCACACTCCGTCAGCATTAAAGAGCGTTCTGAAAACTATCCGGGCTTTGTCAGGGAATAAGGGAAAAATTATTTCAGTCTTTGGGCACGGCGGAGGGCGTTACCAGCAGAACAGGCCGGAACTTGCGCGTTCAGCTTCGGAATTTGCAGACGAGATAATAATTACTTCGGACAATGCACGCGACGAAGACCCGATGAAAATAGCTGAAGCAATCGCCGCCGGAGTCGCTCCTTATGTTCCGTATAAAATTATTATTGACCGCCCCGAAGCAATTAATTACGCTTTGAACATGCTGAAGCCCGATGATATTCTCGTGCTGACGGGCAAAGGGCCGGAGAGATTTATACTGATCAAAGATAAACGTATTCCGTTTAATGACGCTGAAGCTGTCAACGCTTGGAAAAATAAAAAATAAAATTGCTTTTGCTATAATAAAGCCGGAGATTAAAGAATGTCAAAAAAAATAACTGCATTATTATGCTTCATATATTTTTCCGCGATAATTTTTTCTGTGGCTTTTGTCGCGTTGGAAATCACCCACGACTGCACGGGTGAGGACTGCCCGATCTGCGGTTGCGTTGTGTTGTGTCAAAAAACTCTGAGGCAGATTTTTGACTTTTCCGCATTATTTAGCGCAGCTTCCGGAATTTTATTTGTTGTTATCATTCGCAATTTTTCAGTTTTTCCGATCGCAGTCAGTGCGGAGAAAACGCCAGTTGCTCTGAAAATCAAACTTTCAAATTAAATTCATTTACGTGCGCTTTGATGTTATTTAATTTTAGTTTGGAGGTTTATATTTATGAAAAAATTATTTTCTTTTTTTATTAGCGTTTTTTTAATTGCCGGGCTTTTTATAAGTCCGTGCGCAGCCGAAAAAAAATTGAGCGTAGTTACGACAATTTTTCCGATTTATGACTGGGTGCGTGAAATTTTAGGCGATAACCTCAAGAACGCAGATTTAACTTTGCTTCTTGACAAGGGCGTGGATCTGCACAGCTTCCAGCCGACAGTCGATGACATGGTAAAAATTTCAGCCTGCGATGTTTTTATTTATGTCGGCGGAGAGTCTGACGAGTGGGTCAATGACGCTTTGAAGAACAGCACGAACAAGGCCCAGATTGTTATAAATCTTCTCTCGATTTTGGGCTCTTCCGTAAAAAACGAAGAAATTGTCGAAGGCATGCAGCACGAACACGAACACGAGCATGAAGCCGAAGCTGACGAACATATATGGCTCTCGTTAAAGAATGCCTGCGCCGTTTGCAGATATATAGCTGAAGTTATTTCGGACTTCGACCCCGAAAATAAAAATTTATACCGCTCAAACGCGGATAATTACATCAAAAAATTATCTGAACTTGACACGAAATATCACGAAGCTGTCGACGGGGCTGTGAGAAAAATATTTTTGTTCGGCGACCGCTTCCCTTTCCGTTATCTTGCTGACGATTACGGGCTGAAATATTACGCGGCTTTCTCCGGCTGCTCTGCTGAAACTGAAGCGAGTTTTGAGACCGTTATATTTTTAGCGAAAAAAACTGATGAGCTGAAACTGCCCTGCGTCCTTACGATTGAAAATCCGCGTCATAAAATCGCTGAAACTATAATCGCGAGCACTAAAGAAAAAAATCAGTGCGTCCTATCCCTTGACTCTATGCAGTCAACGACAATGAAAGATATAAAAGACGGCGCGGCGTATCTTTCAATCATGGAAAAAAATCTTGAGACCCTCAAGACCGCATTAAATTAACGAGGCTCGAAATGGCGCAGATTAGTTGTCTTGATTTATCGCTCGGATACGGCTCGAATGTTATCGTAAGCGGCTTAAATTTTTCCGTAAACGCCGGTGATTATCTTTGTATAATCGGCGAGAACGGCTCCGGCAAAACTACATTAATGAAAACTATTCTCGGCCTTCAGGCTCCGGCTTCGGGAAAAATAATTTTCGGCGGTGGGATTACTTCAAAGGAAATCGGCTATTTACCGCAGCAGACGGAAGTTCAAAAGGATTTTCCAGCTTCAGTGTGGGAGGTCGTCTTATCTGGCTTTCAGGGACGCTGCGGCCTGCGCCCTTTTTATAATAAATCGGAAAAAAATTTTGCCCGTCAGGCCGTTCAAAAAATGGGCATCGAAGAAATCACGGCGCATTGTTACAGGGAACTTTCAGGCGGTCAGCAGCAGCGTGTTTTACTTGCCCGCGCTCTTTGCTCGACAAGAAAAATAATTTTTCTCGATGAGCCCGTCTCCGGCCTCGACCCTCAAGCAAGTTCGGAAATGTATAAATTAATCGAAGAACTTAACCGCAACGACGGCATAACTATAATCATGATCTCTCACGATATTGAGGCGGCTTTGAAATATTCGAGCCATATTCTAAAAATCAGCACCAGCCCGGAATACAGCGAGGTGAAAAGATGACAGAGTTACTTGAAAAAATTATTTTATACTGGCAATTTCCGTTTGTTCGCAACGCTATCGTAGTGGGCGTATTAATTTCGCTGTGTTCTTCGCTGCTTGGCGTTACGCTTGTGTTAAATCGTTTTTCATTCATCGGCGACGGACTTTCACACGTTGCATTCGGAGCAATGGCAATCGCGGCTGTCTTAAATATTACAAACGACATGCCCGTAGTGCTCGTTATAACTGTCTTTTGCGCCGTACTTTTATTGCGGACGGGAAATAACGCGGTAATTAAAGGAGATGCGGCCGTTGCTATGCTGTCCGTAGGCTCTTTAGCTGTTGGCTATCTGCTGATGAATATTTTTTCGACCTCTTCTAATTTATCCGGCGATGTCTGCGCGACTCTATTCGGCTCGACCTCGATATTAACGCTCACGGAAAATGAAGTTTCTTTCAGTGTAATTTTATCTTTAGTTGTCGTATTGACGTTCGTATTTTTTTATAACAAGATTTTCGCTATAACTTTTGACGAAGATTTTGCGCGTGCAACAGGAATAAAAGCGGACGTTTATAATTTATTAACTGCCGTTATAGTAGCTGTCGTTATAGTTTTAGCGATGAATTTAGTCGGCTCGTTATTAATTTCGGCCCTGATTATTTTTCCTGCGTTGTCGGCGATGAGAATTTTCAAGAGCTTCAAATCCGTAACGATATGCTCCGTAATAATTTCGGTTTTTTGCGCTTTGCTGGGCATGATAATTTCAATACTTGCCGGGACTCCGGTAGGCTCGACAATCGTTGCTGCTGACATGCTGACGTTCGGAGCGTTTTTTATTTTTGAAAAATTTTCCCGGAGGTTTTAACTAATGAAAAAAACGAGAAGAATTATTTTATTATTCGCGTTAGTAATATTTGCCTGTCCTTCTTTTTCTGCTTTTGCCGCTCAAAAAGTTGACTTGGACCTTACTAAATTAAACAGCATGATGACATATTCAAGCGTAATGAATATTTTAATGGACCCTGATAAATATTTGGGCAAGACGATAAAAATTCAGGGGCTTTTTGATTCTGCTCAAGACCCGGACACGGGGACGGATTATTTTGCTGTAGCTATTATGGACGCGGCCGCGTGCTGTGCAATGGGATTGGATTTTTCGCCCAAGAAAGAATATAATTACAAATTCCCCGAAGATTTTCCGGAGATAGGCGCAAAAATAACCGTTGTAGGAAGGCTTGAAAAATACAGCGAGGGCGATGACATTTATTATCAGCTTGCGGAGGCTGACATGTTCAAGTAATTCAACTTCAGAAAAATTGCGCTTTATATTTTTATTTTTAGCTCGCAATTCACAAAGGAGGATTCAAAATTAAAAATGAAAGTCGGAATAAAAAGTTATTCATATTGTCTTAACCACGCCCCCGAAAACGGGAGTCGTTACGGCGGTACGCCTTACGAGGCTTTTCACAGTGGCAGGGAGCAGGAATATTTAGACGCTCTCCCCAAGCATTTACAGAGTTACGATAGCGCTCTTCATTACGCCCCTAATCAGACTTATATCGGCGGAATTTCTTATGAAGAATTTGAAGCGTTGCCAAGCGGCTGGATCAATAATCCTTTACCTGATGAGAAAGCTAAACGTTACGGAAAATTCGGCGAATTAATACCCGAAGATGAATTTTTAGGTTTGATTTCAGCCTGCGATGAGTTTGAATTAGTCTGGCTCGAAAAATCTTTTGCCGAAGCTGTCAGCGTGAAATTAGCCCAAGACCCAGTAATTACAGAGGCAATAATAAAGCGCGTTATCCGTCCGAAAAATATGCACGAGCTTTCAGAAATTGACACTGAAGTTAAAGAACGCGCCGGGCTTTATCTCTATCATGACGGAAAACCCGTAGGCTGCATACGTTCAGGACACCCGACTGACCCGTGCTTGACTGCTCACGTGCTGCTCGAAAATTTAGCCGGAAAAGCGAGCGGAGTTTTAGCTCTTCTTCATTTATTAAAGAATAGCGGCTTGAATCCCGGTGATTTAGATTTTGTTATCGAATGTTCAGAAGAAGGAGCAGGCGATGTCGGCCAAAGAGCAGGCGGAAATTTTGCAAAGGCTATCGCAGAAGTTGCCGGCTGTGTCAATGCTTCCGGCTGTGATGTCAGAGGCTTCTGTGCAGGCCCTGTCAATGCCATGATTAACGCGGCTGCTCAAGTTGCTTCGGGGGCAAGAAAAAATATTGCTGTCGTTGCAGGCGGTTCAATCCCTAAACTTTACATGAACTCAAGAGATCACGTTAAGAAAAATCTCACGGCTCTTGAAGACTGCGTAGGAAGTTTCGCGGTCTTGCTTGTCCCTGATGATGGAGTTAATCCCGTTATGCGTCTTGACGTTCTCGGCAAGCACACAGTAGGGGCAGGCGGTGCGCCTCAAGCTGTAACTAGCGCGTTGACGTTTGAGCCGTTACAGGCCGCCGGATTAAGTTTCGCTGATGTTGACCGTTACGCTCCTGAACTTCAAAATCACGAGATCACGGAGCCTGCCGGAGCCGGTAATGTCCCATTAGCAAATATAAAAATGATAGCGGCTCTCGCAGTCATGAAAAAAGCTATCGAAAAAGCCGACATGATGAAATTCATTAAAGAACACGGCACAATCGGTTACGCTCCGACACAAGGCCATATTCCGGCGGGCGTGCCTTTCATTGGTCATGCCTGCGAAATGATTAAAGAGGGCAAAATTAAACGCTCAATGATTATCGGCAAGGGAAGTTTATTCTTAGCACGTTTAACGAACTTGGCCGACGGCGCGTCGTTCCTGATTGAAGCTCCTGAGAAAGTTGAACAAGCTGCAAAAATAAGTAAAGACGACATCAAGGCATTAATTCTAGAAGCGTTGGGCGAAGTCGCAGGCAAGCTGTCAGCAGACTTAGAAAGTAAGGCTTAACATGTCAGACGAAATTAAAAAATTAGTCGGCGAAGCTCTCAATGAAATAATTGAGACGGCTAAATCCGGCGGAAAAAAATACCGTGTCGGTTTAATGGCTTCGGGAAGCGAACACGGAGCTGAAGAAATCGCTAAGGGGGCGGCTATGGCTATAGCTAATTCAAGCAATGTCATTCCAGTTTTAATCGGCCCTAAAGTTAAAGGCTATGAAGATCTCGAATATATCGAGTGTGCCGAGTGCGACATACTTGCAGTTCTTGAGGCCTGCGTTAAAGACGGAAGAGTCGCAGGAGCTGTGGCTATGCACTTTCCTTTCCCGTTAGGCGTTACAACAATCGGAAGAGTTCTAACGCCCGGACGAGGCAGGCCCATGATTTTAGCGTCAACGACCGGGACTTCTTCAACAGTCCGGGGCGAGGCAATGTTGAGAAATGCAATTTATGGAATTGCGACAGCGAAGGCACTCGGAATTAAAAATCCGACTGTCGGAATTTTGAACGTTGACACAGCTCAGCCCGTTTTCAGAGCTTTATCGAGAATGAAAGATAAAGGCTACGAAATTACTTTCGGAACTTCAGCGCGAGCTGACGGCGGTTCAGTTTTGCGCGGCAACGATATTTTAACTGGCGCGGTGGATATTTGCGTTACTGATACATTAACTGGAAATGTTCTCGTAAAAATGTTCTCGTCATTCGCGACGGGCGGAAGCTACGAGGCTACAGGCTGGGGCTACGGGCCTTCATGCGGAGAGGGCTGGCGCAATGTTGTCTCAATCGTTTCAAGGGCTTCAGGTGCGCCCGTAATCGCTAATGCTCTTTCATTCACTGCAAGCGTAATCGCAGGAAATTTGCCGGAGAAAGTCGCTGAAGAATTGAAAGCCGCAAGGTGTGCCGGACTTGATGAAGAAATTGAAGCACTGACACCTAAAACTGAACAAGCCGAAGAAGTCAAAGCACCCCCCGCAGAACCTACTGATGACGAACTACACGGAATTGACGTTCTTGAAATTGATAATGCCGTCAAAGTTCTTTGGAAAGAAGGAATTTACGCGGAGAGCGCGATGGGCTGCACGGGGCCTGTTATAAAAATGCCTGCCCGGCACATGGCAAAAGCCGCCGAAATTCTTAAAGCTAAAGGATATTTATAGAAATGAGTTGCTTAGCTACTTTCAAGACTACAAGTGCGGCTTTAATGTTTGAGAGGACCTGCCGCAGTTCGGGAATTTCCGCCCGGATTGCGCCTGTCCCCCGTTCTTTGTCATCAAGCTGCGGACTTGCCTGCGAATTTCCTTGCGGTATGCGTGAAAAAGTTGAAGAAATCGCAAACTCTAAAAAAATTCAAGTTGCAGGTTATCACGAAATTTCAGAGTAAAAATAAAAGAATCATAGAAAATCTATTAATTTTTTCAACTCTTCGCTGCCTTGCTGGGACTCTGAAGCAATTTTAGCCGCTGGAGAAGATCCTTCAGGTTTAGAAAATCTCGTTAAAGCCGGCGACTTAGTGAAAATTTTTTCTTCGGGTTATGTTTTAACGCCTCAAGGAATAAAGGCCCGTGAAAAAATTTCGCGTGAATTATTTTTGCCTGACACTCCAGTCGGGAGAAATTATTATTGATGAAGTCCGGGCAAAAGAAATGTTTGAATTAAACCGAATGACCCAATTTTTAGACCGCGCATTCGTAACAGACTGGGGTATTAAAGAAATTTCAGTTCGTGAAAATTTTCCGGTTATGCCGAGCCTAAACGATGAAGAATTTTTTATTTTTGAAAACGGAAAGATCAAAGCTGTATGACCCAAATATGAAAATAGGTAGTGAGCGATAAGTATTGACAAAGAATCCTTATGTGTTTATAACCAAAACGAAATGATAATTTTTATATACTAAACTATAAAAATTTCACACTTTAATAAAAACTTCGCTACTGTTCTAAGCAAGGCATTAAACGGTCTGAAATTGGTCAGAAAAAGGTCATGCAAGGGCAGGCAAAAGCCGCTGTAAACCTTTGAAATGACTACAAAAGAAAGTAATTCGGTCTGAAGGGCTCAAAAAACAGAAAAACGTTTGAGCAGCTCCGAAAGTCCTTAAAGACAAAAGAGAAGCTTTCTCGATAATGATAAAGCCTCTTTTTTTCGTGTCTTAGTGTATATATTGAAAGATATTCCTCTTACTAAAAAAAGTATTTCCCCGAAATTCTAAACTCTCAGGGAAGTACCGTTATTCTCTATATTTTATTGACTTATTACTTTTAAGTCGTGGTTTTGACTGGTGGAGATAAGGGGATTCGAACCCCTGACCTCTTGAATGCCATTCAAGCGCTCTCCCAACTGAGCTATATCCCCT
>JAFSXR010000049.1 GCA_017443985.1 Synergistaceae bacterium | reverse complement strand
ATTATTCTTGGGTTGCGTCTCTCTGCAGGTGTCATCGACTGGATTATGGCTTTGTTGCGCTTCAATGCGTTTGCGTCAACATCTTCGGCCTTAAAGTTCTTTATCTTATCCAAACCGGGTATCATTCCGGCGAGTTTATCAAGAGGCCCTAGTTTTTCTATCTGTTCAAACTGTTTTAATAAAGTCTCGAGATTAAATTGCTTTCCTGAAAGCTCGGCTGGTTTGATAGCGTCTTCATTGATTCCTGCGGCTTTAACTTTCTCGACGAGCCCTTGAACATCGCCCATGCCCATAATGCGCCCGGCCATTCGTTCGGGACTGAAAATTTCCAGTGCATCGGTATTTTCTCCGACACCCGCGAATTTTACAGGCACGCCCGTAACCGCACGGATAGCAAGCGCGCTTCCGCCTCGTGCGTCTCCGTCCAGCTTAGTTAAAATCAAGCCGGTTAAACTCAATAACTCATGGAACGATTTTGCTGAATTGACAGCCTCTTGGCCCATCATTGAGTCAACGACTAAAATTTTCTCATGCGGAGGAAGTATCTCTGCAATTTCTTTCAGCTCCGTCATTAATTCTTCGTCAATATGAAGCCGTCCGGCTGTATCAAGAATAATAACGTCGTTCATGTGAGCGTCGGCAAATTTTTTCGCGCCCCTCACAACTTCGAGAACATCTTGATTATTTTTTTCCGGCCCGTAAAAAGAAATTTTAGCGTTTTCAGCGAGGACTTTTAACTGTTCGACAGCCGCCGGCCTTCGTAAATCGCAGGCCACGACTAAAGGATTATGAGAAGATTTTAACTGGCGCGCAAGCTTCACGGTTGTTGTTGTCTTTCCTGAACCCTGCAAACCTGCCATTAAAATTACAGTCGGAGGTTTCGGCGCAATAATCAGAGGCTCGCTCTTGCCCATGAGGACTATTAATTCTTCGTAAACTATAGCGGCTATTCTTTCGTTTGCCGTAATCGATTCTAAAACCTCAGCCTGCGAAGCCCGTTCGCGGACTTTAGCTATAAAATCTTTTGCGACTCTGAAATCAACATCGGCTTCAAGCAAAGACCTTCGGACCTCGCGCAATGCCGCATCGATATCCGCTTCTGATAATTTTCCTTTAGTGCCGAGTTTTGAAAACACCGCTGATAATTTTTCTTTAAGAGCGTCAAACATGATTATTTTTCCTCCTTCCTACTTTTAATTTTAAGTCTTTGGCGCAACGATTCATTCTCTTCCTCTAAATCGTTAATTCTTTTCTCAAGCTGGCGCGTGTTCACTGCGAAACATAATTCGCGCTCAATGCCCTCAAGTTTCTGCATAACGTGCCGGGCTAGAACATAAACACCCTGCCTGCTTATTCCAAGAACGTCAGCGGCCTCGCTCAATGTTAAATCAGAAAAACAAAGCGTCTCATAAACTTTTCTCTGTCTCTCCGTCAACAGCGGCGAGTAAAAATCATAAAGCAGATTACAATAAATTCTTCGCTTCAAAATTTCATTGTCGCTTTTATTTTTGTCATTAACGCTGTCAATCATGCTGTGAATTATAAAAAGACCGTTTTATACTGTCAAGTGTTTTTGCTTTACAAAAAAATTTTTAACGGGGCTGTCAAGATTTTTTCATGTTATCATTTACAAAAAATTTTGGGGAGGATTTTATTTTTCATGAATGACGATAAAGTTTTTTATATAACTACGCCGATTTATTATGTCAATGACATTCCGCACATCGGCCACGCTTACACGACGATAGCCTGCGACGCTGTATCGCGTTATAAGAGAATGCAGGGTTATGACGTTCATTTTTTGACAGGCACGGACGAACACGGGCAGAAAATTCAAACGGCAGCCGAAGCAAAAGGCAAAACGCCTCAGCAGCTTGTCGATGAGATTCATTTGAACTTCAAAAGATTATGGGAAGTTCTCAACATCAGCAACGATGATTTCATTCGCACGACAGAACCGCGCCATATAAAAGTTGTTCAGGCAATGTTCAAAAAGTTAATGGATCAGGGAGATATTTACAAAGGCACATACACCGGCTATTACTGCGTGCCTTGCGAGACCTACGTCCCCGAAAACGCTATGGGCCCTAATAAAACTTGTCCCGATTGCGGAAGGCCGTTGACGATAATGGAGGAAGAGAGCTATTTTTTCAGAGGCTCTAAATATGTTCCGGAGTTAATAAAATTTTATGAAGAGCATGTGAAAGCCGTGATGCCTAAAATCCGTTACAACGAGATAATGAGCTTTTTGAAGGGCGGAGTGAAAGACCAGTCAGTCTCGCGCACAAGCATTAAATGGGGTATTCCCGTGCCCGGCGACGAGAAGCACGTTATATACGTGTGGTTTGACGCTCTGATCAATTACGCGGCGGCTGTGGGCTATCTCGACGACCCTGAAAAATTTTCGCATTACTGGCCTCACGTCCGGCACATGGTCGGAAAAGATATAATCCGCTTTCACTGCGTCATATGGCCGTTAATGCTGCTCGCGCTTGGAATTAATCTGCCCGTTGAAGTTATCGCTCACGGCTGGTGGACCTACAACGGCGAAAAAATGAGCAAGTCTAAAGGAAATGTCGTTGACCCGTTCAAAATGGTTGAAGAGTACGGCCTCGACCCGTTCAGATATTTTTTGCTTCGTGAAGTTCCTTTCGGCAATGACGGAGATTTTTCCGAGCTTGCTTTAATCGGACGGATCAACAGCGATTTAGCGAATGACTTAGGAAATTTACTGAACAGGACGCTCCAGATGATAAAGAGCTATCGCGATGGCGTTGTACCTGATTGCGTAAACGCGGAGTCGGAATTAAGCTCAATGGCTTTTAATATTCTTGACCGCGTTGACGAGGCCATGAATAATTTTGCGTTCGACGAGGCTTTGAAAGCGATCTGGGAATTTATCGGACGCGCAAATAAATTCATCGATGAGACAACCCCTTGGAAACTTGCAAAGGACGAGACACAGGCCGAGAGATTAAATTTTGTCCTCTTAAATCTTTATGAGGCTTTGTGTTTTTCCGCGCTCTTAATCGCTCCGACAATGCCCGACACGGCAAAAAAAATCTGGCTCCAGCTTGGCCTTGAGGGCGAGCCGGTGAAAATGCTCTATGAAAAATTCACATGGGGCGGCGGCGCAGGAAAAGAGATTAATAAAGCTGAAGTCTTGTTCCCAAGAATTGATATTAACGAATGGAAAAAAACACAGGAGGAGAAAAAGAAAATGTCTGAAGAAATAAAAGAGCCTGCTATCGAGCACGAAGCAGAAATTTCGATTGACGACTTCAAAAATGTCGAGATGAGGGTCGCAAAAATCATAAATGTTGAGGAAATTCCGAGCTCGAAAAAATTATATAAGCTCGAAGTCGATTTAGGCTACGAGAAGCGCACGGTATGCTCCGGGATAAAAGCGTTCTTTACCCCCGAAGAACTCAACGGGAAAACCGTAATTTTAGTAACAAACTTGAAGCCCGTGAAGCTCTGCGGAGTTGAAAGCAACGGAATGATTCTAGCCGCAAGCGTCAAGAAAGACGGAGTTTCAGAACAATTAACGCTCTTAACGCCTGAAAAAGATATTCCGCTCGGAAGCAGAGTCAGTTAAAGTCAGGTAGGAGTTAGGAGTTAGGAGGTAGGAGGTCAGTGAAAAAATTATCTTCAAAAGAAAATGATTTTTTGAACGGCGAAATAAATTACTGGCTCGAAAATGATTTAATCACTGAAGAGCAGTCCGAAAAAATTTTGTCGCTCTATGAGATTAAAACGAGAAACCTCCGTGTAATTTTATTCATAGCCGGCGGAATATTATTAGGGCTTGGAGCCGTGAGTTTTGTTGCCGCGCATTGGCACGAACTGCCCAAAATTTTGAGGGTCTGCATAATTTCAGCGGCTTGGCTTGCGTCATTGGGAGCTTATTGTTATTGCGGAATGTCAGAAACCAGAGCGGGCCGGGCATTTTTGTTATTATCAAGCGTAATTTTCGGCGCAGGAATTTTTTTGATAACACGAATGTATAACATAAAACTTTCATGGACGACTATAACAGGCTGGTGGATCGTTGAGGTTTTAATTGCGTCGTTTCTTGCGCGTGATACGTGGGAAATTTATTTTGCTCAGGCTCTTTCATTTGCGTATCTCAATGCAATTAACGCTATAAATTTATTTGCGCTTGAATTTTCAAATTTATCGAAGGTTTCAGTGCTTGAATTTTTTTCGCCGTTAAACGCCTTCGTTTTAATTTTTGCGTTATGGGCAGCGTGGCATGTAGTCTCAAAAGGCGAGGACAGAATAATTTTCGACGTGAATATGTTATTGACGCTCTTATTAACAGCTTCGCGAATGAGTTTATGCTTCGGCGGAACATGGGCGTTAATAATCCTCGTGATTTTAGGCGCGGTGCTTTCATTTATTTCAAGATGGCACGACTCGCAGACGTTCGGGCTTTTAATGCTTGGTCTCTTCGGACTTTTATTGACGTGGCCGGAATTTTGGAACGGCGAAATTTTTTCAGCTGATGTTTTTGGATTTGCCGGAAAAAGTTTTTGGCCTGTCGTTACGGCTTTTTGTGTCGCGGTGTTGATGTTATTTAACATTTATCGCGGTCATATCGGCATCGGAATAATTTTTTGTTTTCTTTTAGTGAGCAGATATTTTTTCGATCACTTATTCGGCTACATGCCAAAGGCGTGGGGCTTTACGATAACGGGAATAATTTTGATGGTGTCCGGATTATTTTTCGGACGGCTCAAAAAATTTTTCAATCGTGTATAATTAATATAATTTGTCTGGGAGAGGTCGGACTTAAAAAAAATTTAAGGCTTCACTTAAAGCAGGGGTCTCCTCCCACACTTTAACTTTAAGTAAAAACCTTAAATAAATGTGGAAAAGGATTAACGTGATTTCAGCTCGCGGATAAGTTCTGCGAGAGCTCGTACTAAGTCTGCTAGGGCTTGTACGAGTTTTATTTTTAAGTAAAACTCAAAAATCTTCTTCACGTTCTCACCTCCTTTCACCTGAATTTTTTCAGGCTACCGGGAAGTCTCCCCGTATGAGCCTCATTCTGAAATTAAAAATTCAAAATGCCTCTCCGAATTTCATTTTAGCATACAAATAAAAGAACTTATGATAAAATATTTTAAGTAGTTATAAAAAATTAATAGAAGTTAATTTTGGGGACTACAATGGGGACTACATAAACTTCAAAAATTTTTAGCTTTCATAAATTTTCACGACAAAAAATTTTTTCCTAATGTATTAAAAATTTTTCCGCTTCATTGAAAATTTTTCGCCTATGATTTTTTAAGTTCATTTAAGATTTTCATGGCTTATAATTAAATTTCATTATCTTTAGAAATTTAGAAGGCTATCACACAATGCAGAACTACATCATCAAAAACGGAATAATTTTAGGCAAAGACTTTAATTTTTATCGCGGCGACTTGGCAATTTCAAACGGCGTTATAACAAACGAAGTTAATGACGCTGAAATAATTGACGCTGAAAATTTATACATCATTCCCGGCCTCGTTGATATTCACTTTCACGGCTGCGCAGGCCATGATTTTTGCGAAGGCACTCAAGAGGCTTTCAATGCTATTTATGATTACGAGCGTTCAGCCGGCGTTACTTCTATATGTCCGGCGACTATGACGCTTCCCGAAGAAAAATTATTGAAAATCATGAGGGAGGCAAAAAATTTTTCGCGGCTTTCAGGAATTTATCTCGAAGGGCCGTTTGTCTCTAAAAATAAACTCGGTGCGCAAAATCCTGCTTACGCAATTAATCCGGATTTTGAATTTTTAGAAAAATTGCAGAATGCGTCAGGAAATTTGATAAAAATTGCCGTGCTTGCCCCCGAACTTGACGGAGCTTTTGATTTTATCGAACGAGCTAAAAAAATCACGCGGCTTTCACTCGCTCACACGGCCTGCGGTTATGATACGGCGCAGCGTGCTTTTAATGAAGGCGTCAGTCAGGTTACTCACCTTTATAACGCTATGAACGGAATTAATCACAGAAATCCCGGCCCGATCGTCGCGGCTCTCGAAAATAAAAATGTCAGCGTTGAAATTATCTGCGACGGCGTTCACATTCACCCGGCAATTATAAAAACTACTCTGAAAATTTTTGGCTCTGACCGCGTAATTTTCATCAGCGACTCAATGGAAGCTGCGGGAATGAATGACGGCGTTTATGAATTAGGAGGCCAGAAAGTTTTTAAGCGCGGCAATAAAGCGACTTTAGAGGACGGAGTTACGATCGCCGGAAGCGTTACGAATTTAATGGACTGCGTAAGAACTGCCGTGAAAAAAATGAATGTTCCCTTAGAAACTGCGGTCAAGTGCGCGTCATTCAATCCTGCAAAGGCTATAGGGCTTGAAAAATCCGTCGGGAGCATTGAGTCCGGAAAAATTGCAAACCTCGTCGCCCTCGATAAGGAATTAAATTTAGCTTGGGTAAAATCAGTGTAACTCTTGATTTTTTTATTGAGTTTGATTGTTAAAATTTAATCGTAATTTTATTTTTAATGGAGGAAATTTTTAACATGAAAGGTTATGCAATGTTAAAGATCGGCGAGGCCGGTTGGATTGAGAAAGACCGCCCGGCTTGCGGCCCTCTTGACGCAATAGTAAAACCACTCGCATTATCCCCCTGCACAAGCGACGTTCACACGGTCTGGGAAGGCGCGATCGGCGACAGACACAATATGATTTTAGGCCACGAAGGCTGCGGCGTTGTCGATGAAGTCGGCTCAATGGTCAAAGATTTCAAAAAAGGCGACCGCGTTATGGTTGCGGCTATCACTCCCGACTGGGGTTCGCTCGAAGCTCAAGCCGGTTTCGGCCAGCACTCCGGCGGACTTTTAGCAGGCTGGAAATTTTCAAACTTCAAGGACGGAGTTTTCGGTGAGTATTTCCACGTCAACGAAGCTGACTCAAACTTGGCTCACCTCCCCGACTCAATAAGCCCCGAAGAAGCCTGCATGTTATCGGACATGGTCCCTACTGGATTTCACGGCGTTGAACTCGCTCAGGTTGAGTTCGGCGACACGGTTTTAGTAATCGGCATCGGCCCGGTCGGTTTAATGGCAGTCGCAGGAGCGAATTTACACGGAGCAAGCAGAATAATCTGCGTCGGCACCCGTAAAGTATGCCGCGAGGCAGCAGCTTTCTACGGAGCAACGGATTTCATCGGCTACAAAGACGGCAGCATTGACGAGCAGGTCTTGAAGCTCACGAACGGCAAAGGCGTTGACAAGGTAGTCATCGCGGGCGGCGGCGTTGAGACTTTTGAGCCGGCTATTAAATGCCTCAAACCCGGCGGACGTATCGGCAACGTTAATTATCTCGGCAGCGGCACATACGTTACAATTCCTAGAGCTGAATGGGGCTGCGGCATGGGCAACAAGACAATCGCAGGCGGACTTATGCCCGGCGGACGGCTTCGCCTCGAAAAATTGAGCAGCCTCGTATCATGCGGAAAGCTCAACGTGAAGAAACTCATCACTCACCCGTTCAAAGGCTTTGAGCACGTTGAGGACGCTTTAATGCTCATGAAAAATAAACCTGCCGACTTAATCAAGCCGGTTGTAGTTCTGTAAAAATTTTTTTAATCCTTACCTCCTACCTCCTGCCTCCTAACTCCTACCTAAAAATAAAATCATGGACGTATTAATTATTAGCGGCTTTTTAGGCGCAGGCAAGACAAGTTTTATAAAAGCAATGACTAAGGCTACGGGCAGACAGTTTGTCGTGGTCGAGAATGAATTTGGAAATATCAACATAGACAGCAAAATTTTGAGCCAAGATAAAAATCAAAACGAAATGAAAATTTATGAGCTAACTGAAGGCTGTATATGCTGCTCTATGAACATGGATTTTTCTTTGTCGGTCATGACGATAGCGAACACACTCAACCCCGATTATATTCTTGTTGAGCCGAGCGGTGTCGCTATGCCGTCAAGAATTTTAGAGAGCCTGAAAAAAATCAGCTACGAAAAAATCGGCGTGCTTGCTCCTGTTGTGATCGTTGACTCAAAAAATTACAGAGAACAGAAAAATTTTTATCCGCAATATTTTAATGACCAGATAAATTCTGCCGGGAGTGTTGTTTTATCGAAGTCGGAAAGTCTGACCGAAGACGACTTCAAAGAAATTCATGACGAGCTTGAAATTAAAGAGGGCGTGAATTTTCCGTTAGAGCATTACGAAAAATGGCCGCGTGAGAAATGGCTTGAGCTGTTGACGAGACGTGCCGACGGAAAAAATTACGGCAGTGCTTCAAAAAAATCTGACGGAGCTGACGAAAATTTAGAGAGCATAGCTCTTGAGAATATAAAAAATTCTTCGCCGGACGAAATTATTTTTAAGTTAGAAAAATTATTGTCGGGCTCTTTCGGCGAGGTCGTGAGGGCGAAGGGCTTTATTAATTCAAATAACGGCGTTACGACTTTCAGCGTTGTGGGCGGCATTTATGAAATTACTTCGGGAGAAAATGTCGAGACTTCGGGCGAGGCCGTGATAATCGGCGAAAAACTTTCAGCTAAAAAAATTCATGAGTTATTCGGCGGTGATTTAGTTGTTGAAGATGAAGACGAGGAATAAAAACTCTCCCGACCCGTTGAGAGCCGAGAGAGTTAAGTTTTCGTAAACGGTGTTTTGAATTAATCCGTAAATCTATCTACTAACACGCCAAAAAAATCATCTTTCTTTGAATTTTTATTACCGTTCCCGCCAGGTTGCTTATTTATGAGACCAAGAGAAGAAGCACGCGCTTTTAGCTTCTCTTTTAGGCGAGTATCATTAGCCGGTACACGATAAAGAATTAACCATTCTTTAGGGGCATTCTCAGCGTTGTTGCTGTCATGATTAATTTGATCTTTATTTCGCCAATCTGTAAAGTAATGCCCTCCTGATGAATCCTCCAACGTACCATTGAAATCACCTGTTGTTATCTTCTTGAACTCACCAGAATTTCCAAGATACGGAACAAGCTTATGCGTTGTAATTTCGTTATTATAAGCAAATTGCCCAGTGAAGTTATTAGCCTTATCACTTGCTTTTTTAATTCTTCCCAGACCGTCCACAATGTCCAAATTGTCCATATTCCATATACCATGATAATGCCGCTGTCTTTAACTGGCGAAGATTGTTAATAACCTTCGCGGCCCTAGCTGAGCTTACTGATTCCGTGCTTGACAACGTCATCATCGCGCTCAAAACCCCAATCACAACGATGACGATTAACAACTCAACAAGCGTAAAACCTTCGCGTTTTGCATTTCTTTTCATTGTTAATTCCTCCTTTGATTGGGATTTTCATTTAGCGAATGAACATACCGACGTAGGTTGAGCTTGCGTCAAGATCACCAGATTGTGTAGCATTCTTAGTAGTAGTGCCCCAAAGTCCTGTTGAACTTTTGCGCGATATTAATTTCTCTTTCACCTTTGTGTCGGAGCCAATGTTATACCACACAAACCAAGTCCCCGTTGTTTTATTGCCACCAAAATCGTATTTTGTATCAATGTTTTCGTTGTTCATGTATTTGATAATACTAGCTCTTTCACCTTGTAGATTGTTAAATTCTTTGTTGTTTATCTTTGTGCCACCAACATAGTCTAGATTATCAGCATACCACGCAAGAGCCGCCGTCTTCAAATTCCTCAAGTCGCTCACAATATCAGCGGCCTTTGCCGAGCTTACTGCTTCCGTGCTCGACAACATCATCATTGCGCTCAAAACGCCGATCACAACAATGACAATTAACAACTCAACAAGGGTAAAACCTTCGCGCTTTGTATTTTTTTTCATGTAAAAATCCTCCTTTGTGTGAAATTTTTTATTGATTAGCGAATGAACATGCCGACTTTTACAGTAACATCGTTAGCTCCTATATCATCTGAGCTTTTATTGTTACTATCTTTGGGCTTATACAGACCTGTTGATTTAGCACGCGAATAGAGCTTTGCTCCAACATTTTTGTCATTTCCACCAGTTGAGGTATTATCATACCAAACAAACCAAGTGTTAGGATCTTTGTCCCCTGCAAAAGAATACTTTGAGTCAATATTTTCGTTGTTCATGTATTTGAAAATTTTTGTTCTTTCAGCATTGAGGTCAGTAAATGTATCGGTAGTTCTGCCTTCAACATAGTCCAGATTATCCGCATACCACGCTAACGCCGCTGTCTTCAAATTCCGCAAGTCGCTCACAATGTCAGCGGCCTTCGCCGAACTTACTGCTTCCGTGCTCGACAACATCATCATCGCGCTCAAAACACCGATTACGACAATGACAATTAAAAGTTCAACAAGGGTGAAGCCCTTGCGCTTCATTTCACGCTTTGCATTTTTCATTGTAAATTCCTCCTATTTTAGTTAATTTTTAGAAAAACAAAAAATGCTTAAAAAATACAACAAAAAAATTTATAAAAAATCACCCCGTGTCCCGTCCCCTAAAACTACGTAAAACACGCAATGGGGGGGGGGGTAATTACCTAGTTAATAATTTGATTATACCACGCTATGCAAGCTGGACAATCGCTGATGTTACTGGGGCAAAAATAGAAATCGCGATCACGGTTATTATTCCTCCCACAAAAATTATTAATAAAGGTTCAAGAAGTGAGACAGTCGCTTTAATTTGTTCGTCAAGTTCTTGGTCGTACCAAGTCGCAACCCTCTCAAGCATTTGATCAAGGTGCCCGGTCTCCTCGCCGATTCTCATCATCTGCGATACTAATATCGGAAAGATTCCGGCCATTTTTGAGGCGTCTCCTAAAGACATTCCCCTTATAATTCCTTTTCTTAGTTCCTGATAGCCGTTCTGAACTGGTACATTGTTCGCAGTGCCTTCAGCCATTTCCAAGCCTCTCACTATCGGAACGCCGGCGGCGGTCAGCGATGAAAGAGTACGGCTCGAACGCGCCATAGCGGCTTTTAATATAAGTTCTTTTATAACCGGAATTTTTAATTTTATTCTGTCCATCGTGCCCTTTGTGGCTTTGTTATGCGACAGAAAAATCCAGCCTCCGATTATTAATACTACGGCAAGGGCAATAAGATACCAATGTGCCTGAAACCAATCGCCCATTCCAAAAAGAAAGACGGTTATTCCCGGCAGCTCAATCCCCAAAGAATTAAAAGTGTCCTGAAATTTAGGGACAAGAAAAATAAAAAAGAAAACTAAAATTGCTACGGCAAAGATCATAATAAACGCCGGATAAAACATCGCGCTTCTGATTTTTCCGCGAAGCTGCTCCTGTTTTTCAAGCATCATTGCGCCCTGTTCGAGTGCCTGACCCAAAAGTCCGCCCTCTTCTCCGGCCTCGACTAACGCAATTAAAAGCGGATTGAAAGCCTTTTGCGCGGACATTGCCTGACTTAACGGAACACCCCTGTCAAGACGCGATTTAATATCGTGCAAAGCTGTGCGGAGCGCATAATTTTTTTCTCCGTTCGCTATAACGTCAAGCGAGGTCGCAAGGCTTAACCCGGCACTCTCCATCGTCGCAAGCTGACGGAAAAATACCATTAAAACCTTCAGCGGAACATGTCCAGTATTAAATAACTGGGCTAAATCCATGCTTAAAAGGGACTTAAAAGTTAGAGGCTGCTTAGTTTTTTTTGATGAAGTCCGTAATTGTTGAGGCTGTGGAGCTTTTTTCTCTTTATGCTTGGACTTAAAGAGACCTCCCATAAAACCGGCGTGGCTTGAAGATTTTGCCGACCCCTGCGCAGTGAGATTAATAACCAACATGCCTGTGCTCTTGAGAGTGTTAATAGCACTCTGCTGATCTTCGGCTTCAAGTGTATTCTCGACTATTTCACCGCTTGAAGACCGCGCACGATACTTAAAAAGCATATTGACAAATTAACCTCCTTTGTGTTGAACGATTAAATTTTAATTAGCAATTTATAAAAGGTCATTCTAACATAAGAGAAATAATTTTCAAGCTGATAATAAATTATAATATTTCTTCAATAATGCTGACGGCATTTCTGACGCAGTCGTCGCATGAGCATAAAATTTTTCCGCTGCCTGCGCCTTTGAGTTCTTTGCAGATTGACGCACCGCATTTTTCGGTGAATTTTTTGTGAAGTTCGGCGGCGTTCTGACGAATTGGTTTGCCTTGATATTTCATTAAGCCTAAAATCATTTGAGCCCCGCATAACGCGCCGCAGGTCGCCTCCATGCAGCCCATGCCGAGCCCGAAGCCTGCGCCGATTTTTTTCAAAGTCTCTTCGTTAATTCCCGTCTCCTCGCTGAACACGCAGGCCACCGCCTGACAGCAGTTATAATGAGCGTCGCCCGTGCGCTGTTTTAATTCAACAGCCCTTTCCTGTTTTGTTGACATTTTTAATTTTCCTCCCGTGAAATAATTTTTTTATGATACAATATTTTTTATAAAAAATAATTTTCACATACCTTTCAAAAATTTCCAGAGAAAAAAATTTTTGCAACTACATTTACACCTACAAAAACTTAAAAATTTTTAAGCAGCTATAAATTTTCACGAGGCTCTTAAAAAAAATAGAATCAAAAAATTTTTGACAGGGCACAAAAAATTCACCTTGCCATCGTCAACGCTCTGCCGCGTCAAATAAAATTAATTACGCGTCGTTATTATTATGATAAATACACTATAACCCCCTCGCCTGCCTGTGGCTGGCCCTCAGGGGGCGCAAGAAATTCATATATCAAAAGCATTTATCTTGCTTCCCATGTTAAGGGGAGGTGTCTGTTTGAGGCAGACAGAGGGGTTATAAATTAAACTTATTCACTTATATTATTATTAATATTTGTTTCGTTTTCGGTGTCTGTGATTTTTGAGAGATTTAATAAAGTTATTCTGTGGTCCTCAAGAGCCTCGACTTTAATTTTCCAGCCGTTGTACTCAAAAATTTCGCCGGCCTCCGGGAAACTCCCCGACAAAGTTAAAACAAGGCCGCCGAGACTTTCAGCGTCGTCGCTTTCAAATTCAGAGCCTAGAGCATCGCTGAGATTTTCGAGGCTTATTCCGCCCTGCACTGAATAAGAGCCGTCCTCAAGTTTTTGAATTTCTGGGACTTCCTGATCGTATTCGTCTTGAATTTCGCCGACAATCTGCTCCAAAATATCTTCCATTGTTACGAGACCCGCGACTCCGCCGTACTCGTCAACGATAATCGCAATGTGAATATGCTCGCGGCGCATTGCCTCAAGCACTTCAGCCGTCTTTATTGTCTCCGGGACAAAAATCGGTTTGCGCAGTAAATTTTTAACTTCGCACGTTAAATCGGAGTCAAGAAGATTTTTCAAAGTATCTTTAACGTAAAGTATTCCGATTATGTTGTCGGGGCTTTCTTCGTAAACTGGTATTCTTGAATGTCCCTCATCAATAAATAATTTCACGGCCTTGTCTAAAGTGTCGTCAGCCTCAAGGGCTATCATATCCGTTCTTGGTATCATGATCTCGTGTACTTTGGTCTCGTCAAAATCTATGATGCCGTCAATCATTCTGCGCTCGCTGGCCTCTAATGCTCCGCTCTCCTCGCCGATTTTTACAAACTGCTCAATTTCATCGCGGGTTACAAAAACCTGCTGCGTCCCTAAATTTATATGAAGCAAAAATCCGATGCCTGTTACGCATTTTTTCATGCACCACGCGATCGGAGCTATAAGGAACGCTAAAATTCTTAGAATAGGCGACGCAAATATCAAAACGTTCTCAGAGTAAACCATTGCCGCGCTTTTGGGCAGAATTTCGCCGAAGATTACTATTAACACCGTCATCACCGGCACGACGAAAACAAGCGCACGCGCTCCGAAAATTTGAAGCACAACGCTTGAAGCAAGAGCCGACGCGGAAATATTTACAACGTTGTTCGCGATTAAACAGACCGTCAAAGCCTCCTGAGTGTCGTCAATGAGCCATTGAAAAGTTGAATTAAGAAATTTATATTTCCCCTGCTCCTGTAAAGTTCTTAATTTTCCCGTGCCTGTCGCTGTTATTGAAGTCTCCGCGCCGCTGAAAAATGCCGAGAGCAAAAATAAAATCACAAAGCCAAGAATTATTCCGGCCATTTAATTTTTCCCTCCCGATGACAAGGCAGCAATAATTTTTTCTTTTACAGCGTCCTGTCTCTGCCACATTAAATTTTGTTTTTCTTCGGTATCGTGGTCAAAGCCAAGCAAATGCAAAAATGAATGAGCTATCATCAAAAAAACTGCCTTGTCCTTTTCAAGTTCCGGGTGAAGCCTCGCAGTTTCTTCAGGGCAAATTACTATGTCGCCGAGCGCAAGAACAGGAAGTTCAGGAATTTCAACGGGCACGCTCTCATCAATCATAGGGAACGACAAAACGTCCGTAGGCTCGTCAATATTCCTGTAAGTTTTATTAAGTTCGCGTATGCCTTCGGAATTTGTAAACGTCAATGAAATTTCAACAGTCTCATAATTTTTTGAGGCCGGGTAAATTTCTAAAAGTTCTTTCTCAAGAACGCCGGAAATTTTTTCGTAATCGTAACGGCTACTGTCGCCTTCGCCGGAATCTTCAGACTCGCTGATGCACAATGATAACTTCATTAAAAACTACCTTTCTTTAATTTTTTCTCTCAATTTTTTTAACTTTCCGCGTGTGATACATAGATGTTAAAACAGAAATTAAAGTCTGTTTAATCAGCGTCAAATCTTTCAAAGTAAAATTAACGTCATCAAATTGATTTTCGTTTATTTTGCTCGTTACGACCTGATTAACAATTTGTTCAATTTTCTTAACGCGCTTGCTCTTTTCTCCGTTCTTAACGTCCGCCTCAATGTCTTGAATATTTGCGGCCCTCACAGCTGCTTCGACGGAGTCAACAATCATTAACAAAGCTGTCTCTCTGCTTTGAGGCTTGGGGCCGGGATAACAGAACGAATCCCACTCGACATTCTCGCCCATTGCGACGGCCTTGTTATAAAAATAACGGGTGCTTGTAGTTCCGTGATGCTCGGCAATAAAATCCCGTATTCTTTGCGGAAGGCTGGCCTCCCAAGCAAGTTCCAAGCCGTCCTTAACGTGAGAAATTATCGTCATTGAACTCAACATCGGGGACATATCGTCATGAGCGTTTACTCCGCCGCCCTGATTTTCGACAAAATATTGAGGCTTTCTTAATTTTCCTATATCGTGATAATAAGCTCCGGCGCGCAGTAAATTCACGTCCATTCCCAGCTTTATTCCTACAGCCTCGATTAAGGTTGCTATTGTAAGGCAATGCTGGTAAGTTCCCGGCGCGTTGCGCTGCAAATCTCTAAGCAGAGGACTCGAAGGGTGGCTTAGTTCTCTTATGCTCAAAATTGACAGAGTGCCTAAAAATTCTTCAAAGTACTGCAAAACTATCATCATTGAGTGCGTCATAATGAGCTCATAAAAGAAAAATAATCCAGCCTCCTGCCAAAATTCCCCTAAAGGAATAAAGAGCCTGAAATTATCCTGTACAAACGGAGGTCCTTGAATAATTCTTATGGACATTTTTATAATCGTAAGCAGCACTGTCATTATAAAAATTTTTTGCGAAACCTGACGGCGCGACTCTGAATTTCTCATCACGTAGAAGCCTATCAGTGAAGAAAATGTCGCAAGCATGGACAACATAAGCTGATGAGATACCGCCTGCCCCTGAATTATAAAAACTCCTGAGCTTGAAGCCATAAAAGCGAGGCAGAACGCTAAATAATCCTGCACGCATAAAAAAGCTACTGTTGCTGATGCCAAAGTTCCTGCACCGTCAATTCCAAGACGAGCCGCAAAAGTTTCACAGCCCCACGCGACAATAATTATAAAAACTACGCACCACCATGAAGGTTTATGTTCGCCTGTGCCTTTGTTAAGAATATTAAGAATTAACGGTATCGAAAGTACGTACATAATTACGATGAACAACTCTTCAATCGGGAAAAGGTCCTCAGTGTATCCCTGAAGCCTCAATAAAATCGCAGTCTGAGGCGTAACAATATCGCCCTTGCTTACAATAACGTCGCCCGGCTCTAATTTCCTGTCAATAACCGGTACATCATTAACGGCGGCTCGTCTGGCAAGTTCTGTTAAATCGTCGTCATCTTTGAAATTAAGATTGCCGAGACGCGCCAAAATCTGATAAATAAAATTAGCTTCTCTCTGCGGAAGATTAGCCTTGTTAATCTCGCTCCATAAAATTGACGTTACTAATGTATTATTGCCGCGAAAAACTTTTTCAGCGTCGAGCCTGTCGATAAAAGAACTGCCGATTTTATATGTCATGTTCAGAATTTTTGCTTTCTCCTCGTCATTCAGGCGCAGAACGGCATTTAATAACGGATTTGGAAATATTGCGAGATAACCCGCGTCCTTCGGTGTATTTTCTTTCATGTCGCGCATAGCTTCGAGCCTGCGCTGAAGCCGTGATTTTGCCGAGACATCACGAACGACAACGCCGACGATGCTTTCATTTACCATTGAACGGAGCGTCTTTGCCGAATCCTGATCGTCATAGCGCATTTGAGAAATTACTCTGTAAGTTTCCGGCGCGGCTTTTCCGACCGTGAAGCTGTCTCCCCTGCGCGTAAGCACGGCCCATTGAGCGAGCACGATTAAAACTCCTGCTATTAATAAAAATATTAGAGGGTTGATAAACTGCTCTATAAATCTGAAATTTATTTTGCTGACAAAACGCTGCAAAAAATTTTTCTCTGAAGGTATCAAAACTCTTGGCTTGTTTTTATGCTTCATTTTATTTTAGGCAGGATTTAGGAGGAAAAGACAGCCTCCTCCCTCCTCCCTCCTAATTCCTACCTCTTTCGTAATTTTCATAAGCCTGAACAATTTTCTGAACTATCTCGTGGCGGACTACATCGGCGTAGCTTAAATCCATAAAGCCTATGCCTTTAATGCCGCTTAAGATTTCCCTGACGTGCCTCAATCCCGAAGCCTGACCGCCGGGCAAGTCCACTTGGGTTATGTCGCCCGTTACGACAGCTTTTGAGCCGAAGCCGAGACGGGTTAAAAACATCTTCATCTGTTTAGGCGTTGTATTCTGTGCTTCATCGAGAATTATAAAACTCTCGTTCAAAGTTCTTCCGCGCATGTAAGCCAACGGGACAATCTCTATAACTCCCTTGTCGGCGTAACGCAAAAATTTTTCCGGCGAAAGTAAATCATAAAAAGCATCGTAAAGCGGCCTCACATAGGGCTCAACTTTTTCGCGCAAGTCGCCGGGCAGATAGCCTAAACTCTCTCCGGCTTCGACAGCAGGACGAACGAGAACGACGCGGTTTACTTTTCCGGCCTTCAACATTGAGACGGCCTCGCAGACAGCAAGATAAGTTTTCCCCGTTCCTGCCGGGCCTGTTGCAAATAAAATAAAATTGTCCCGAATTGCTTTAATGTAGGCACGCTGGCCGGGTGTTTTTGCGCGGATAGGCTTTCCCCGTGCAGTCGTGCAGATTATTTCTGAATATACTTCGTTGAGTTTAAGCTCGCGTCCTTCTGCTAAAGCGTCCATAGCGGCTCTGACATCGGCGGCGTGAATTTCGTGGCCTTTCTCCGCAACTGACGCAAGCTCGCGGATTAAATGACCGGCTATTCTGACCGGCTCTGGATCAGGGCCGCTGATTTTAACGGCCCCGTCCTTGATTAAAAGTGATACAGGGTAACGGGCTTCAATCGCTTGAAAATTTTCATCGTTCTGCCCGGATAATCTGGCTAGAACAAAACCGTCCCCAGATAAAGGAATTTCCATAATTAATTAATTTAAGCCGGGTAAGCCTCCGGTGCTGCCTGCTCTTGAAGTCCCACATCGCGTTTATTTGCCTTCGCGTATTTTTTCGGCAAAAAGTCTTTAGCTACCTGCGGGAACATAATCCAAGTCAAAGCGTCTTCAGGCTGTAATGACCACGGCTTGCAGTCCTCACGCGCCTGCTCCATTTCGGGCGGTATCTTTTCGCCGGGTCTGCACGTGATAGGCTCTTCGTCGCCGATTGCCATTTTCTGGACTTCGGGATCTACCGGCGCAGGGGGCTGGCCGTAATAGCCCACGAAATATTGACGGATTTCTTTCGGAAAACTCTTCCAGCGTCCGCGCAGCACGTTCACTGTCGCTTGAGTTCCGACCATCTGGCTTGACGGCGTAACGAGCGGAGGATAGCCCATTGCTTTGCGCACTACCGGGACTTCGTT
>JAFSXR010000048.1 GCA_017443985.1 Synergistaceae bacterium | reverse complement strand
CGATAATTGCCTCTGCTGTTGCGCGTCCCGTGTCGGTCGTTGTACGTCCGTACTGAGGGTCAAGCAATACGACTTTGTCATCGGGGTGTTCAGCGTTCCAAGCCTCTACGCCTGCTTTGTAGCCTGCCCAGCGTCCTAAGAATGTAGCGTCGCCGGGTTCCCAGCCTTCGAGACCGATTTTGCGGCAGCCCTTCTGTCCTGCAAGGATTAAGACAAGATTTTTGCCGTTGTCAAATTCTGACTCGTGAACTGCTCCGACATAATATTTTGAAGCCTGAGCCTGTGCGTATTCGTCAGGGTTAGCGTCCTTGTCAATAACTCTGAAGAACTGAGCAACATAAACTTCGTTTTCGTCGCAGGTCTTAATTACTGAGCCCATTTCCGCGCTTGCGGAGTTGCAGATGATAATTCCGTCGCAGTCAGCAAGAGCTAACGTCTCTGCGCTTGCCGTAACCTGTTCGGAGATGTGAGCCTGGTCAACCCACTGTGTCTCAACGCCGAGTGCCTTAGCAGCTGCGTCAATCATTCTTTTGCACTCACTGCCGAGCGTGTCCGTTGAACTCCAAATCGAAATTCCGATTTTAATGGGTGCGGCAAAAACTGCGGGGGCCATTGAGAAAACCATTGTGAAAGCGAGCAATGTTGCGATAAATTTTTTCATGATAAAAATTTTTTCCTTTCGTTTATAAAATTTTGAGTGAAGGAGCAGAAATTTTTTTAACTCCTAACTCCTCACTCCTAATTCCTAATTAATACTGACGTGTAGCGATTACATCAGCGGCTTTGATCGATTTAACAGTTCCTAAATCAATTCCGCCGTCCATGTCGAAAACGCCTTCTTCGGGGTGAACGACAGTCTTGTCAAATTTTTCACCGCGAATAAGAGCCTCGATTGTCGGGACAACGAATTTGCCATAAAGCGGTGTACATTCGACGGTGCAGTTCATTTCGCCTGCAACGATTGAGTCAAACGCCGCTTTAACGCTGTCGCAGCCTAAGATAATTATATCTTTTCCGGGAACTTTTCCGGCGGCTTTGATTGCGTCGATTGCTCCGAGTGCCATGTCGTCATTCTGGGCAATGAGTACATCAATTTTGTCGATTGACTTCAGCCAGCTTTCCATAACTGCCTGACCTTCAGCGCGTGTGAAGTTTCCTGACTGCTGTCCGACAAGTTTAAGATGAGGATATTCTTTGAGGGCTTTGAGGTTTCCTTCAGTTCTTCCGGTCTGTGCGCTGGCTCCCGTAGTTCCCTCCATGATTACGATATTGACATCGGTGTCGCCTTTGCCGATCTTCTTGAGATATTCGCCGGCCCAAGCAACCTGACGGCGGCCTTCTTCGACAAAATCTCCGCCGAATGCTGCGACATAATCAATTTTGTCTGCGCAGTCCGGGATACGGTCGATTAAAAGCAAAGGAATTTCAGCCTCGTTGACTTCTTTAAGAACTTCGTCCCAGCCTGTTGAGACAACGCCGGTGAAGAGAATGTAGTCAACGTTCTGTGTGATGAAGTTTCGGAGAGCCTTAATCTGATTTTCCTGCTTCTGCTGTCCGTCGTCATAGACGAGTTTCCAGCCGGGGTGATTTTCGATTGCTGATTTCAAATCGTCTGTGTTGGCGGTGCGCCAGTCGGACTCCTGTCCAATCTGTGAGAAGGCAATAACAACATCTGCACTTGCCGCAGATACACACACAAGCAACGCAAGCGCAAGGGCTACAAAGAATATTTTCTTCATGAAAGATTCCCTCCATTCGGGATAACACCCGATATAAAATTTTTGAAAATAGTATAATGTGAATTGCAGAACATTTTACTATTAAATTTCATTTTAGGGAGCGTAAAATTCATGATTTCTAAAATTTTATTTGGAACTACGCCGGAGGGAAAAAAAGTTTTTAACTACGCCCTGACCGACGAAAAAGGGCAAAGCGTTGTAATATCTGAATACGCCTGTGCAATTATTGAAATGAATGTCTTTGACAAAGACGGAAAGCTCCGCGATGTTGCACTCGGCTACGACACGCTCGAAGAATATTTGAACGACACGAGAAACTTCGGAGCGACTGTCGGACGCTACGCAAACAGAATTAAAGACGGCAAATTCATTTTGAACGGCGTAACCTACCATTTACCGCGCAACAACGGGAACAACACCCTGCACGGAGGTTTTCACGGCTTCGGGAAAAAAATATACTCGTCAGAAATTTCAGGAGACAGCGTAATTTTCAAACTTCACAGCCCTGACTTGGACGAGGGCTTTCCGGGAAATTTTGATTTAACAATCAAAACGACCTTCACGGACGGCGCATTGAGATTTGATTATGAATATGTCTGCGACCACGACACGCCCGCGAACATAACTAACCATAATTATTTCAACCTCAACGGGCATGGCAAAGGGAGCATATTAAATCACAGCATGAAAATTAACGCGGAAAAATATTGCAAGGCTGATGACGGTATTCTCGCGCTTGCTCCGACCGTGAGCGTCGAGGGAACGTCATTTGATTTCAGAACCGAGAGAAAAATCATTGACAGAATTTTAGAATACTCGCCCGAAATCATAAGGGCTAGGGGCGGCTTCGATCACTGCTTTGAAATTAAGGACTCGAAGCGTCCTGCGGCGGTCGCTGTCGGCGATGTCAGCAGCATTAGGCTGGAAGTTTCTTCGGACATGCCCGCGCTTCAATTCTATACGGGAAATTCTATCGGCCACACGCGAGGCAAAGGCGGAGCATTTTATAACGACCATGACGGCTTCGCTCTTGAGTGTCAGCAGTTCCCGAACGCAGTAAACGAGCCGACTTTCCCCAGCGCAATCGCTAAAGCCGGCCAGCCCGTTTCATGCTTCATTGAATATAAGTTAAGCGTCTAGAGTAAAAAAATTTTTCATTCCTAACTCCTTTTTGTCAGTTAATACGGAGATAAAAAATTTTTTAAGGAACGGTGATATTCATGCCGACTATTTCAATGTTTTTAGGAATAATAATAAGAATGTTCTCAACAAATGAACATAATCCGCCGCACTTTCACGCTTATTATCAGGGATATGAAGCAGTATTTGATATGGACGGAGAAATTATTGAAGGGGAAATGCCGAAACGTCAGATAAAATTTATTGCGGCTTGGGCAGAACTTCATAGAGACGAATTACTTGCGAACTGGGAACTTGCAATTAATAATCAGCCGCTGTATAAAATCGAACCTTTACGTTAAACGGGGTGAAAAATTTATGAAAATTCCTTATTGGAGTGTAAAGGAAGCGCAGCCTCACAAAGATTACACTATAACCGTTAAATTTCATGACGGTAGCGTTAAACTTTTTGATGCAAAGCCGTCATTAAAAATTCCGATATACGAAATTTTGAAAAATCCGGGATTTTTTATGCTTGCAAAAGTTGAATGCGGTACAGTTGTTTGGAATGACGATATTGATATTGCTCCGGAATATTTATATGAGGCAGGAAAAATTATATAAAAATAACGGCTGACGTTTTGCCAGCCGCGTTTGCTTTTTTACTCCAGCTCTTTCAATTCCATTAACGCTTTGAAGAAATTATCATCACAACCGTCAAAACGTTCCTTAAGAGTTGCGTATGTTATATTAGAATCATTTCTCAACTCATCATATGTCAAAAATTTAATATCAGAATCCGTTAATGATAAGTATGACAATGCACTGTCAACATCCACAACAACTACTTCAGAAAAAAAACGTATAAATCTTACCTTTGTGAGGCCAAACGTCAGCCCACTTAAAAAAGCCCCAGTCATGCCGGAAGATGTTGAAAAAGTAAAATCATTAGTTATTGTACAAAGCTCCCCAGTTTTTTTATTATCTGGTAGTGGGCGATAGGTATTGATAACTTATACTTCAATGAAATACACCATAGAAAAAATAGAGATTAATAAAAGTTCCAACTACAGCAATATGTAATATCATGCTTTTGGAAAAACAAAGAGTTTTTCGAGCTAATCTTTTTAATCGCGTCCTTAGTGTGAGATG